>CAYRQZ010000059.1:0-16125 GCA_964426585.1 uncultured Bacteroidales bacterium
CTTTATAATATTTCGCAATTAAACATGATTGATACACGTAATAATATTGAGCGAAGATATTCTGATTTAGGTCAAATTGTTTCAATTCCAAATTTTGAAAAATATATTGCAGTATTTCAAGCAAAGTATAGTGATAATTTATATACAGATTTTACATATCCCGTTATGGCTTCGCCAGACCCAGTTACAGCTCCTGATGGAGAGATTAAGAATATTTTAGTTCCTTCAGTTAGCGAATATCAAGCAGGTCCATATTCAGTTGCTGCAATAGTTCCTTTAAATAATACATTAAAGGTTAAGATAAAAGGCTCTAACATTATTATTGGTAGTCCATGTTATGGTTGGGAATTAATTAATGAACAGCCAAATGGATTTACCATAAATTCTCAAAAACAAAATCAGTTAATGAGCATGTTAATACATTTGGAATCATCAGGAAGTGCAACAATTGAATATTATGAGAATGATTCTTCAAGCCCAACATATTCGAAAGTAATTCAATGGCAATAATTATAATTTAAAATTATGAAAAAATTATCACTTATATTAATCATTAGTAATTTTTTGGCACTAATTAATTTTGCTCAAAATAGCGATAGCGGAACTTTTGGAGACAATATCACCTGGGATTTCAATCGCGAGACAGGTACATTGGTAATTAGTGGTACAGGAGAAATGGAAGATGTAGATGGGCACCGCCTAAATCCGCCTTGGACACATTACTTAGGTGCAGATGCTTCTGAATTAATTTATCATATCGAAATAGCAGATGAAATAACAAGGATAGGTGATAGGAATTTTTATCGTATCCCAAATCTAAAAACAATAAAAATGAGTAAGAATATCGAAAGTATCGGCTTATGGGGCTTTGGAAATCATGATAGTATTTCAACATTTATAATTCCTGAAAAAGTTAGAGAAATCGGTTTTTATGCATTTGCACAATCAAATGGAATAAAATCTGTTGTTTTCCCTGCCAGCCTTATAAATATTGAGGAAGGAGCTTTTAATGGGTGCTACAATCTTACTTCAATTACTAACTATAATCCTGTCCCCATCTATCTTTATAGTTATTATTACGATCCTCCTCAACTAAAAGATTTGTTTTATGGTGTGGATAAAAGTAATTGTCTGCTAAGAGTTCCCAAAGAATCTGTTGAATTATATAAAGAATCCCCAATATGGCAAGATTTTAATGTTGTTGCTATTGAAGATACCGAAGCCCCACAAGATTTTAATAACTTAATTAAAATTAATTATAATTCCGAAATGCAAAGTTTCTATTTTACAGGAATTGAAAAAAATATTAATGTTAAACTTTTAGATAATAATGGTAAAATTGTTTTAGAGGCTAAAATTTCTCCTAATCAAAGCGTTTCTACTGCTAATCTCGCAAAAGGTATGTATTTTGTAATTCTTGAAAATAAAGTTTTTAAAATAATAAATAATTAGAAAATGAAAAGGTTTCCTATTTTATTTCTTTTGTTATTTTGCTGTTTTATTAAATTTGGATTTTCGCAATGCCCAATTTATCCTTATGACCTTAATTGGGAAATAGTTTTTGAAGATGATTTTTCTTTTTTTAACACAAATAGATGGACAAAAATATACGGAAATCACGGTATTGAACTTCAACATTATACTCCAAACAATGTGGAAATTTTAAATGGAGAGCTTGTTATCCTTACAAAAGAAGAATACTTTTTGTGTACAGATGTAAATTGTAATTGTAATAAAACTTATAATTATACATCAGGTTTGATTCGCTCAAAATACCCCATTTATAAATATGGATATTATGAAATTTTAGCAAAGCTACCAGGTAGTCCAGGTTATTGGCCAGCTTTTTGGTTATAGAATAATTCTGCACATAACAATATATCAGATTGTTGGTATATTTTCGCCTATCATAACTAGCAAATTTAAACGTTAAAAAGTTATTTTAAATTTATTTATATTTCTTCTTTTAATTTTAATTATTAATTTTACAGAAAATATAAAGGTTTGAACACAGAATTTTTTATTGCAAAACGCATAGTTAGTCGTAAACATTCTAAAGTGCGTTTTAGTCGCCCTATAATTGCAGTCGCTATCGGTGGTATAGCTATCGGAATTGCTGTAATGTTGATTTCTATTGCTATTGTTACAGGTTTCAAAAAAGAAATTACTAATAAGGTTGTAGGTTTTGGTTCTCACTTGCAGATAGTAAATTTCGATAATAATACTTCTTACGAAACTTTTCCAATAACAAAATCACAAAATTGGCTATCGAAAATAAAGAATATTGATGAGGTTCAGTCAATTAATATGTTTATTGTTAAAGCAGGAATTATAAAAACAGAAGAGCATATTCAAGGAGTAGTGTTTAAAGGTGTAGATAGCGATTTTGATTGGAATTTTTTTAATCAATATTTTGTTGAAGGTGATACTTTAATAATTTGCGACACTTTGAGGAATGACGGAATTGTAATTTCACAACAGGTTGCTAAGTCTTTAGATTTAAATTTAGGAGATAGTTTTTCTGCTTATTTTATTCAAGATCCTCCACGAATGAGAAAGTTTAATATTGTAGGCATATATAACACTCAACTTGAGGACTTAGACAAGTTATTTGTTATTTGCGACATTAAACATTTGCGAAAACTTAACGGCTGGCAAGATGATGAAATTACTGGCTTCGAGATAAAATTGTCAGATTTTTCGAAATTAACCGAAGTTGAAATTTTAGTAAATAGGATAATTGGCAATACTTTCAGCAAAGATGGGCAACTGTTAAAAGTTAAAAATATTACAGAAGATTATCCTGGCATTTTCGATTGGTTGTCTTTATTAGATATAAATGTATGGGTAATTTTAATTTTAATGCTCGTAGTTGCAGGATTTAATATGATATCTGGTTTGTTTGTAATAATTTTAGAACGAGTAAATATGATAGGAATTTTAAAAAGTTTAGGGGCTTCAAACTTTAAAATTGGAAAAGTTTTTGTTTATGTGGCCGGCTTTTTAATTTCGCGAGGAATGATAATTGGAAATATTATAGGCTTGGGTTTGTGTTATATACAAAAATATTTCGGGATTATTAGTTTGGATGCCGAGTCTTATTATGTTGCTCTTGTTCCAATAAATCTTAATTTATGGTATATTTTATTATTAAATATTGGGGCTCTTTTTATAACTGTTTTGATGATGATTTTACCAGCTATTTTGGTTTCAAAAATTAGTCCTGTAAGTTCAATTAAATTTAATTAAAATTGCGTATTATGGTTTATCTTGGTTTAGCTTTGGCACCAATATTAGTTATTTTAATTTATATTTATGTTAGGGACAAGTTTAATAAAGAACCATTTTGGCTTTTATTTTTGAGTCTTTTGGGGGGAATGTTTTCTGTGATACCTGTAATAATTGCTGGAATTTTTATAAATAAATTTTTACCCCCATTTATTGATTCGGAAAATCCTTTTTTTCTAGCTTTTTTCCAAGCAGGGTTTATTGAAGAACTATTTAAGTATTTGGTCGTTGTTCTGCTTGTTTGGAAGAGCAAACATTTTGATGAAGAATTTGATGGAATCATTTATGCAGTTTATGTATCCATGGGTTTTGCGCTTGTCGAAAATATACTTTATGTTTTTGGGTCAGAACACTCTCTAATAATCGGCTTAACTAGAGCTGTAACTGCTGTACCAGCTCATGCAATTTTTGCAATAGCTATGGGATATTATTTAGGACTAGCAAAATTTAAACCACAAAAACTTAAATTATATTTTATTTTAGCTTTTGTTGTCGCATGGCTTATGCATGGAGTTTATGATTATATTATTATGTCTAAAGTTCCCATACTTTTATCTGTGTTTATTATATATTTAATTTGGATGTATTTTTATGGGTTTAAAAAAATTAAAGAATTAGCAAAACTAAAAATTGCCCCATCTACTATTAAGGTTGAAGATGTTACCAATGATGACGAAAATAATAATTTGCAAAATAATACAGATGTTGAATAATAATTATGTATAAAATATTTCTGTTACTTAAACTGTATATTATTTTTTTAAGTATTCAATTAATTCTGAATTTTGGATAGTTGTTTGCTCTCCTGTGTTCATATTTTTAATTGAAACACTTTCTGTATTAATTTCTTTATCGCCAATAATTGCAACATGATTAATTTTTTTATTATTTGCATATTTGAACTGTTTATCAATTTTAGCCTTGTCGGGATAAACTTCGCAAGTGATATTGTTTTTTCTTAACTCATTTGCAAGTTTTAATGAGGCAATTTCTTCTTTTTCGCCAAAATTAACAAAAAGCACCTCGATTGGAGAGTTAATTTCGACAGGGAATTTTTCTAGATTGGCTAATACATCATAGATTCTATCAGCTCCAAAAGAAATTCCAACACCTGAAATATCTTTTAATCCAAAAATACCTGTTAAATTATCGTAACGTCCTCCTCCAGAAATACTCCCTATTTCAACTTCATTTGCTTTTACTTCGAAAATTGCACCTGTGTAATAATTTAATCCGCGTGCTAAACTTAAATCAAGCTCAAGTTCTGCATTTATCGGAAAATTATGCAAATATTTAAAAATAATTTTGATCTCTTCAATACCTTTAAGTCCAATTGTACTCGATTTTAATTTTGTTTCAAGAAAATTTATTGTTTCAATCGAATTTCTTTTATTTTCTAAAATTGGAATTAGTTTATTAATAGATTCATCAGAAATATTTTGATTTTTAAGCTCTTTGCAAACATTATCTAAACCAATTTTGTCGATTTTATCAATAGCAATAGTTATTTCTATAAATTTATTTGAGGCTCCAATAATTTCGGCGATACCTTCTAAGATTTTTCTATTATTAATTTTTATGTTTACAGAAATATTTAATTTTTGAAAGACTTCATCTACAATTTGTATTAATTCAAATTCGTTAAATAAAGAATTTGACCCGATAACATCAACATCGCATTGATAGAACTCTCTATAGCGTCCTTTTTGTGGTTTATCAGCTCTCCAAACTGGTTGAATTTGATAACGTTTAAATGGGAACTGAATTTCGTTACGATGTTGCACAACAAATCTTGCAAAAGGAACGGTTAGGTCGTATCTTAGCCCTTTATCTGTAATTTTAGAGTTTAAAATATTAAAATTTTCTTCATTCAAATCATCTGGAACAACATTTTGAGAATAATTGCCAGAGTTTAAAATTTTAAACAAAAGTTTATCTCCTTCGTCTCCATATTTTCCAAGCAGTGTAGATAAATTTTCCATTGCAGGAGTTTCAATAGGAGAGTAGCCGTACTTAATGAATACTGATTCTATTGTATTAAAAATATAATTTCGTTTAGACATTTCTAACGGTCCGAAATCTCTTGTTCCTTTTGGTATTGATGTTTGTTGTGCCATAGTTTAAACGTTAAACCTTATGTGTAAAATATCTCCGTCTTCAACAATATATGTTTTTCCTTCGACATGAAATTTACCTGCATTTTTCACAGCAACTTCGGAGCCTAAATTAACAAAGTCATTATATTTCATAACTTCAGCTCTAATAAAGCCCCTTTGTAAGTCAGAATGAATAACTCCTGCTGCTTCGGGTGCTGACATCCCTTTTTTTATAGTCCATGCTTTAATCTCTTTTGGACCAACAGTAAAGAAAGATTGAAAATTTAATAAATCATAAGCTTCTCGGATAATTTTGTTTACACTTGGTTCGGAAAGTCCATAGTCATTTAGAAATTCATTTTTTTCTTCATCTGTTTCTAAGTCTGCAATGTCTGCTTCTAATGCAGCGGCAACGGTTAAAGTTTTTACGTTTTGGTCTTTTAAATATTCTTTTACAGCTTGAACATATTTATTTTCTTTGTTAATCGAAGTTTCATCAATATTACAAACAAACATTACAGGTTTCATAGTTAGCAATGATAAGTCGGCAATATGTTTTTTATCTTCTTCTTTTACGGGTGCTGTTCTTGCATTTTGCATATTTTCTAGATGCTCTTGATATATTTTTAAAATTTCGAGACTTAGTTTAGCGTCTTTGTCGCCTACTTTTACTAATTTTTCTAATCTTGCAATCTTTTTTGTAATCGATTCTAAATCTTTAACTTGCAATTCTAAGTTTATGGTTTCGATATCTCTAACTGGATTTACAGACCCATCAATATGAGGCAGATTTTCATCATCAAAACATCTTATGACGTGAATTATAGCATCGGCGTTTCTAATGTCTGCAAGAAATTGATTTCCAACGCCTTCTCCTGCACTCGACCCTTTTGTAAGTCCAGGAATATCAACAATATCTACAGTTGCTGCAACAAGTTTTTCTGTTTTTTGAAATTTTTCTAATTCTTTAAGACGATTGTCAGGAACATTAATTACTCCAATATTGGATTTATTACTTGCAAAAGCAAAACTTGTTGTTTCTGCTTTAGTATTAGACATACAATTAAATACAGTTGTTTTACCACAATTTGCTATTCCTATAATTCCACAATGTAAACTCATTTCAAAATGTTTTTATTTGCAAAAATAATCAAAATACATTAAGTAAAAAGTTTAAAATATATCGTTTTTTCAAAATCCAAATGGAAAGAATTAGATAAATATTTATATTTGTAAAAAATTAATATTATGAAGCGCTTAGTTGTATTGTTATTTTTTGTTATTGCACTGGTATTTTCATTTTCGTGTAAGAATAGTGGCGGAAAACAAGATTCAAAACCAACAATGTTTTGTTTAGTAAACTCTTCTAATTGGCGAACTCCCGACTCTAAAGCTATATTAACAGAAAATACCATTAAAGTTTATGGCACTTCGCCTAATGGTCAAACAATAATTTTGAACGTTTTGTCATCTAAGGTTGGCGAATATGCTTTGAGTTCGATTAGCGGGCATAATGCTGAATTTATACCTAATACTAGTAGTGGTTCTTCAAAATACTCAACTTTAGTAAACTCAAATTCCACAGGAACAATAAAGATATCTTCTATTAATGAAGAAACAAAAACTATGAGTGGAAGTTTCTTTTTTACAGCTTATAGAGAAAATGACAATTCTTCTCGAACTATTACAGACGGTGTGTTTTCAAATGTTCCGTATCAATTTTTTAGTATTGATGATAGCAGTAGTTTTCAAAATACATTTTCTTTTAATGAATCAGGACGCATTTGGCATGCAAAAAATATTACAGCTCAAAAAAATGATACTGCTTTAATTGTTTTTGGTGATTGCGACCGGACCGAAGCTTGGCAAAGTATTACTTTATGGATGTCTCCAACAATTAGCGCAGGAGTGCATTATATTACTAGTGAAGGTCCAGTATATGCCAGATTTCAAAAAGGTTTTTATAGTTTTATGCCGACAAATGGGTCAATAACGATAATTGAAAATAATTCAAACACAAAAAAAGCTAGGGGAACTTTCTTTTTTAATTATGTAAATGAAAACGAAGAAACTTTGCCAGTCTCTGATGGGCAGTTTGAAGTTAAGTTTTAAGAATTATTATATAAAAATAAAAAGAGGCTAATCAAATTTTATATTGATTAGCCTCTTTTTATTTTTATTGATCTTATAAATCTAAGTTTTCAGAACCTTCGCAATCATATAAGCTCATCATAGCTTTAAAATACGTGTCATAAACTTTTTCTAATTCGGTTTCATTGTCTTTAAAATATTTCTCAACTTTATCTTTCCCTTCTTTATCGTTTTCATATTTCTTTTCCATTTCTTTATTAAAATCTTCTAATTCTTTAAGAGATTTTTTAATATTTTCAGCCTCATCTTTGTCAATTTTTTTGTCGCTTGCAACTTTTTCAAAAAGTTCAGTTTTTCCTTTTATCATTTTGACAAGTTTTTTTGCATCAGCTTCGGGTCCGCCACAAGAAACAAAACCAATAACGAAAGCAGCTAAGGCTACTAAAAGTGCAATTTTTTTCATAAATTTAATTTTTTAATCTAGTTATTATTATTTATTATTTTAAAATGTAAAGAAAAACAAAAAAACAATAAGTTCAAAGTAATAGTTAATAAAAAGTTAAGAATTTATAATAAAAAAAAGGCTATCAATCCTGATAGCCTTTTTTTTATTATAAATATTAGTATTTATTTTATTATTGATTTAAAAGAGTCATTATCAAAATATTTAATAAATTCGACATCTTTTGCTGCAAATTCTTTTAATTTAGCATCTTTTGAACAAGCAGTTCTAAGGTTATTAAGCATTATTTCATTATCGCCTTTGCGAGCTCCGGCTATAGCTTTAAGGTAATAATTCATTGCGTCTTCATTATCTTTTCCATTTCCTGCAGCTGCAATAGCCCCATCATTGTCGCCGTTAAGTAGTTTTGCTAAACCTGCATTAAAGCAAGAATTTGATCCGTAAAAATCGGTAGCATTTTTGTATTGTCCATTTTTAATAGCTAAAACACCTTGTCCCATACTAGCTTCTGAAACTCCAGTGGCAGATTGATAGTTGTTTTGAGCTTCTTTTACATTACCTTCGGCAAGATATACGTTACCTAAGTTATTGAAAACAGTGGCATTAGCATTGATAGCTTTTGCTTTTTCAATTGAAGTTTTTGCAGCAGCATAGTCTCCCATTTTATATTGAACAGCAGAAAGGTTGTTAAAACATCTCCAATCTTTATTATAAAGTTCGGTTGCTTTTGTGTAAACAGCTAATTTTTCTTGGTCTGTGGTTAATAAATTTCCTAAATATAATAATTCTTCAACACTAAGTTTTTCAGGAGAATTTTTAAATAAGCTTTTTATTTCTTCGTCTGTGTTACCTATCAACATTATGTTAACTTTAACTTCGGATCTACGTAAAAGTGGGTGTATAACTTTTTCTAACTCATCAAAAGTAGCTTTCATATTGCGAATTTCTTCTTCACGTTTCATAGGGTCGGAGTTCATATTAACAACGCGGATAATCATATCTTTATCAGCTAAATTTGATTCTTGAACCATTTTTTTGAATCCGTCCCAGTCTTCTTCGGTAACTAGATATTTGAAAAAGTCATCTTTTTTGAAATCATCAATTTTTTTGAATTCGTTTTTAACATATTTATCAATAGTTTTTGAACGATCATTAGAAACTTTTGTATTTATTTCCAAACTTCCTTCTGGTGAAGCATAAGATGCTAGTTCAATATTAATAAATTCTTTACGGTCATTTTGAGCAACTTCGTTAATATATTCTTTTATTTGTGTAATTTCATCTTTTTTAGTTTCAGAATTTTTTAATTCAGCGCGGTTTTTGTCGTAATTTATGGCTGCTATTTTAGTTTCTGGATTATCTTTCACAAATTTGTCTTTTGCAACAGAGCCAGCACCTTTCATTTTAACTAATTCAGGAGTAGCAACAATACCGTCAGCAACAAATTCGGGGTCGAAGTCAGAAGTTTTTTTGCCTTTAGTAGCCGAAATACGAAGTTCTAAATGAGACCTTCTCATAGCAGGTTCATAATCAAATTTTTCGTTGTAAGAAAAACTACCGCCTGGTTTATATTGAATAACCTTTGCATTTCCTTGAATTTTTTCTCCTTGAACATAAACTGGAGTTAACGCTTTTTCGCCACCTTCCCAAACTAATGTTGGAGTGATTGTTGCAGTAACTTTTTTGTTAAAGTATTTTTCTGGGAAATTTCCAGTAATGTTGACAGCAACTTTTCCGCCATGTACTTCTAATACTTGAGGATTAACCGAATAGTTAATGTCGTCAGCATTTTGTATCATCTTTTTTAAACCATTACAACTGCTAATTGAAAATACAATAGCAACTGCTAAAATAAAAACTAAAGCCTTTTTCATAATCAAATTCTTTATTTATTTAACATCAATTTTTTTTAAATTATTAATGCAAAAATAATAAGTTTTTGATAAACAAGAGTATAAAATCATTTTTTTTTTTGATTAAAAAATAATTCTATTAATTCCATTTGAATATTTATTTTCAAAAATTGTGTCAACTATCTGTTTATAATGTGTTTCTACGTTAACAAAATCTAAATTATTTGTATCGATTAATAATATTTTTATGTCATTTTGTTGTTTGAAAAACTTAAAATAGCCATCTTCTAAGCTTTTTAAATAGTCGTTGCTAATGTTTTTTTCGTAAGCTCGACCTCTTTTTTTAATATTTGATTGTAAGTTTTCAACCGATTTATGTAAATAAACATATAAATCTGGTTTTGGCAAAGAACTATATATAATATTAAATAATTGCCTATATAAATTAAACTCGTCTGTTTGTAAAGTCGAAGATGAAAAAATAAGAGATTTCATAAAAAAATAATCGGCAACAATTAAATTCGAAAATAAATCAAAATGTTCAATATTACCTTTTAATTGATTATACCTATCAGCTAAAAACGAAAGCTCTAAAGTAAAAGCGTATCTTTCGGGATTTTTATAAAACTTTGGTAAAAATGGATTGTCAGCAAATTGTTCTAAAATTAGCTTTGCTCCTTTATCTTTAGCAATTTTTTTGCATAAAGAAGTTTTACCAGCACCTATATTACCCTCTACTACTAAATATCTAATATTCATAATTCAAAAATAAAACTATTTATTTTTTAAACAAATGTAATATTTTTATTCAATTAACAGCATATTAACAGTTTTAACAAAACAATAAGATAAAAAATATTTAAAATACTTGACAATTTTTTTAAATTATTATATTTTCGTACAGTATTTTGTTTTTATTTATAACTAATAATTTTTAACTATGGATATCCAAATAGACATTAAAGAATTAAACGAAAAAATTCAACGCGAAAGTAGCTTTGTTGACATTGTTAATATTGAAATGAAAAAAGTAATTGTTGGTCAAAAACATTTACTCGAAGGTTTGATGATTGGCTTATTGTCTGATGGGCACATACTTTTGGAAGGAGTGCCGGGTTTAGCAAAAACATTGGCAATAAATACTTTGGCAGATGCTATTGATGCAAAATTTGCTAGAATACAATTTACTCCAGATTTATTACCTGCTGACCTTATCGGAACTATGATATATAGCCAAAAAAAGGAAGAATTTTTAGTTAAGAAAGGTCCTATTTTTGCAAATTTTATTTTAGCCGATGAAATTAACAGGGCTCCTGCAAAAGTACAATCTGCGTTATTAGAAGCTATGCAAGAGCGTCAAGTTACTATCGGAGATACCACTTATCAGATGGAGAAACCTTTTTTGGTGATGGCTACTCAAAACCCAATCGAACAAGAAGGCACATATCCACTGCCCGAAGCTCAGGTTGATAGGTTTATGTTAAAACTAAAAATTGATTATCCTGAGTTTGAAGAAGAAAGAGCAATTATTAGAGAAAATCTTGTTGGAGAAATGCCAAAAGCAAGCCGAGTTTTAAAACCCGAAGATATTGTAAAAGCCCGAGCTGTGGTAAGAGAGGTGTATTTAGATGAAAAAATCGAAAAATATATTTTAGATATTGTTTTCGCAAGTCGACAACCCGAAAAATATGGGCTTTCAAATTTAGCAAATATGATTGCTTTTGGAGGTTCACCACGTGCTTCAATAAATTTAGCCCTCGCTGCTAAAGCTTATGCTTTTATTAAACGTAGAGGTTATGTTTTACCCGAAGATGTTAGAGCTGTTTGCCACGATGTATTAAGACATAGAGTAGGTTTGACTTATGAAGCAGAAGCAGAAAATATTAGTTCTGAAGAAATTATCAGCGAGATATTAAATTCTGTTGAAGTTCCATAATATTATTATAGTTTAAATTATTTATTTAATTATGGAAGCTCAAGAATTATTAAAAAAAGTTAGAAAAATTGAAATTCGCTCAAAAGGATTGTCTTCTCAAATATTTGCAGGAGAATATCACTCGGCTTTTAAAGGTAAAGGTATGGCTTTTTCTGAAGTAAGAGAATATCAATACGGCGACCCAATAAAAGATATTGACTGGCATGTAACAGCGCGTTTTAATCATCCTTATATTAAGGTTTTCGAAGAAGAACGAGAATTGACAGTTATGCTATTGATTGATGTTAGCGGCTCTAAATCTTTTGGGACCTTACAGAAATTTAAACAAGAACTTAGTACCGAATTAGCAGCTGTAATCGCATTTTCAGCGATTCAAAATAATGATAAAGTTGGGGTTATCCTTTTTTCTGATATAGTCGAAAAGTTTATTCCTCCTAAAAAAGGAAAAAAACATATTCTTAGAATAATTCTAGAACTTTTGAATTTTGAACCTCAAAGTCGAGGAACAAATATTTCCGAAGCTCTAAAATTCTTTACTAATGCAATAAAAAAACGTAGTACTGCATTCATAATATCAGATTTTTTGTCTCCCAATTTTACAGACGCAATGAAAATTGCTGGTAATAAACACGACTTAGCTGCTTTGCGTGTTTATGATAGCTTTGAAAAAGAGTTGCCAAATGTCGGATTAGCCTATTTCAAAGATTCTGAAACTGGAGAACAAAGATGGATAGACACTTCTTCAAGCAGAGTGAGAAGAGAATTTAGAAGGTCGTGGCAACAAAAATTTGATGAAGTCGAAAGTCTTTTTAAAAAATCAAAACTTGATTTTGCAGATATTAGAACTGACCAAGATTATGTAAAACCTTTAATGACATTATTTAAAAATAGGTAAACTTGATTTTTACATTATGAAAAAATTATTGAAATATTATATTATTTTATTTCTTGGATTATTCCTTTCCATTTCAGTATTGTCGCAAAACATTCAAACCGAAGTATCATTAAAATCTGACAGTATAATTATTGGACAACCCACCGATTTGCTTATTCAAGTATCGCTCTCGAAAAATATTGATATTATTTTTCCGAATTTTAAAGATACTATTAGCAAAAAAATTGAAGTATTAAAAGAAAACGAAGTCGAACTTGTTGAGTACGACGTCATTAAATCTTTGAAAAAATCCTATCTTATTACAAGCTTTGATACTGGTTTGAATGTAATTCCTGCTATTCAGCTAAAAATTATTGAAGGTGTTGACACTAGCTTTATTTATACAAAGGAGCAACAGTTTTTTGTGAAACCTTATGTTTTGCTAGACACTATTCCAGTTGATACTGTGTATGCCGACCATAATGGCTTTATTGTGTTTGGGAAAGATGGTTTTAAAGCAGAAATTGAGAAATATATTCCCGACTCAATTAAAAATTCTGTTTCAATAGATAGTTTAAATCAAATTAAGGCTTATATACATGAACAATTATTCAATGTATTTTCTTCTGAATTGACAAAAAATACAGGTTTATACAATCAAGAGGAAATTAAACAAATTGCTGAGGCTTCTTCTCAAAAAATGTTTTTAGTGAATAAGGGTGGAATTTTATCAAACTATATTGTTGCTGGTAGCGTTGATACAGTTTTTGTTCAAGATTATCAACAGGTTCAAAAAAAGCAGCCTTTATTTACTTTGTTTAGGATTAAAGACATTAAAGAAAATATGTTTAATACTCCATTTAATTTCGCTGAGTTTTGGTATTATTTTAAAAAATATTTAGCACAATATTGGTGGGCTTTACTTATATTATTAATATTAAGCTTTGCTTTGGTTTATTTCTTTAAATATTATAAAAAAGGCGTTAAACCTATTTTATTTAGAGTTAAACCCGAAGAGCCTGCTCATATTATTGCTTTGGCAAAATTAGAAAATATTCGGAAGGAAAAAATATGGAGTAAAGGACAAGTTAAAGAGTATCATGTTCAGATTTCGACAGTTATTAGAGAATATGTCGAAAAACGGTTTGGTGTTTTTGCCATCGAAATGACAACCAACGAAATTCTTGATAATTTTGAAAATTTAAATTTAATTTCCGAAACCGATTTAATAAAATTAAGACAAATATTAGATTTAGCTGATAGTGTAAAATTTGCAAAATATCAAGCACTTCAAAATGAAAATGATTTTTCTTTGAAAAACAGTTTTGATTTTGTCGAAAACACTAAGGAACTTATTCCAGAAGATTCTAAACTAGTGCAGACGGAAGCGGTTATTGAAATAATAGAGAATGTCGATAAAATAGAAAATAAGGAGCAAGACGATGTTAAGTAATATAGAATTTGCAAATAAAGAATATTTTTGGTTGTTTTTGGCTTTTATACCATTAATATTCTGGTATGTGTGGCGTTTAAAGAAACATGTCGCCAGTATGAAAATAAGCAGCTTATCGGGCTTTAAAGGAAAAGCTTTACCATTGCGTTATATTTTAAGGCATTTTTTATTTGGTTTAAGGCTTTTAATTTTATCTGTTTTAATTGTTGTGTTGGCTCGCCCTCAAAGCACAGACAAGTGGGAAGATCGAAAAGTTGAAGGAATAGATATAATAATTGCTTTTGATGTTAGTGGCTCTATGCTTGCCGAAGATTTTAAGCCTAATAGAATTGAAGCGGCTAAGCAAATAGGAATGGAATTTGTTTCTAGTCGCCCTGATGATAGAATGGGCTTAGTTGTATTTGCTGGCGAAAGCTATACACAATGCCCTTTAACAATAGACCATGCTGTTTTGTTAAATTTATTTTCAGAAATCAAAAGCGGTATTATTGAAGATGGAACTGCTATTGGAATGGGCTTAGCAACTGCTGTTAGTAGATTAAAAGATTCAAAAGCTATCAGTAAAGTAGTTATATTATTAACCGACGGAGTTAATAATATGGGAAATATTTCTCCACTTGCCGCCGCCGAGATAGCCAGAGAGTTCGGAGTTCGTGTATATACAATTGGTGTTGGGAAAAATGGTATGGCTCCTTATCCTTTTCAAACACCTTTTGGAATTCAATATCAAAATGTGGAAGTTAAAATTGATGAGGATATTTTGAAAAACATTGCTAACGAAACAGGTGGAAAATATTTTAGAGCTACTGATAATCAAAAACTTAGAGACGTTTATAAAGAAATTGATAGTCTAGAAAAAACGCAATTAGAAGTAAGAACATATTCTAAACCGCGTGAAGAGTATCTCCCTGTTTTAATAATAGCTTTGCTTTTATTTGGTTTAGAACAAATTTTAGCCTTAACAATACTTAAAAATACATTTTAGTTATGTTTAGATTTCAAAACCCACAATATTTATGGCTCTTACTAATAGTAATAGTATTTATTGTTCTTTTTTTATTGAGCCTTTATAAAAGAAAACAAAGACTAAAAAAAGCTGGTGATATCAATTTAATTTCGCTTTTAATTCCAGATTATAGCTTGCGTAGAAGAGTTTGGAAAATTAGTTTAATATGTTTTGCTTGGCTTTTTATGGTTTTAGCCCTAGCACGTCCACAGTTTGGAGTAAAATATGCCGAAATAAATACCAAAGGAGTTGAAATAATTATAGCATTAGATGTTTCTAATTCTATGCTTGCACAAGATTTAAAACCTAATAGATTAGAAAATGCAAAAAAATTTGTTGAAAGAATTATTTCTAAATTACAAAATGATAAATTAGGATTAATAGTCTTTGCCGGTGATGCTTTTGTGCAAATGCCAATCACCGATGATGTTAGGTCTACTCGTTTGTTTTTGTCGAACATTAATACTGATTTAGTTCCTGTTCAAGGAACTGCTTTAGGTCAAGCTATCAACTTGGCGTCTAAGTCTTTTACTGATAATAAAGACATTTCTAAGATTATTTTATTATTAAGCGATGGCGAAAACCACGAAGATGACGTTATGGCTTTTTCTAAGGAATTAGTAGAAAAAAATATAAAAGTTTTTTCAGTTAGTGTTGGGTCTAGCTCCGGGGCTCCTATTCCAATTAAAAATGGAAAAGGCTTTTTGAAAGATAGAAATGGCAATGTTGTTGTTTCTATTCCTGACGAAAAAACTTTAATTGAACTTGCAAATAAAACTCAAGGTGTTTATGTTAAATTGGATAACACAGCTAATGCTACCGATAAAGTTTTGGCTGAAATCGCAAAATTGCAAAAAGGAGAAATTCAAAAGCAAATTTTTTCTGAATACAATGACCAATTTTATAAACTTATTGCCATAGCTATATTTTTATTAATAGTTGAACTAATTATCTCAGAAAGAAAAAATGATATTTTAAGAAAAATCAATCTTTTTAAAGAAAAATCAAATGTTAAATAGAAAATTTAAAATGAATATTAGTAAGTCGTTAATAAATATTAAAATT
>CAYRQZ010000060.1:0-1295 GCA_964426585.1 uncultured Bacteroidales bacterium
ATATATTTATTTTTTATAATACATTTTTTTTATCCTTTTAGAGCTTCTGCTCCGCTGGTAATTTCGAGAATTTCATTAGTAATTGAGGCTTGCCGTGCTTTATTATACATTAAAGTTAAATCTTTAATCATTTCCGAAGCATTGTCTGTTGCTTGGTGCATTGCAGTCATGCGGGCACCGTGTTCTGCTGCATTAGAGTCTAAAATAGTTTTAAATAATTGTATTTTTAAAGACTTTGGCAACATTTCATCTAATATTTTGGCAATACTTGGTTCAAAAATATAGTCTGAGGGATGAATTCTTTCTTGAACTTCAATAGCCATTGGCAAAAATGTTTCTATTGTTTGTTCGTGAACGGCGGCATTTTTAAAACTATTATAAACCAAATCTATTTTATCAAATTCGCCATTAGCAAAAATTTTCATCAGTTCTTCGCTAATAATATTTGTTGAGTCATAATTTAGATTATCAAAAATTTCAAATTCTGATTTATAAATTTCAAAATTCGATTTTTTGATAAAGTCGGTAGCTTTTTTCCCGATACATAAAAATTTAACTTTATTTTGTCTTGCTTGCTCATCATAATTTTCGTGAACATATTGCACAGCTTTTTTGCAAATATTAGCGTTGAAAGCACCACAAAGTCCTCTATTTGAGGACATTAATACTATAAGTATGCTTTTAGCCTCAGTTTGATTTATAAAAATATTCTTATGTGTTTTGTCTAAATTAGAGCTAAGTTCGAGTAAAACTTCTTGAAGTTTTTGTGAATAAGGTCTAATTTGCAAGACTTTATCTTGAGCTTTTTTCAGTTTGGCAGCCGAAACCATTTTCATTGCCGAAGTAATCTGCCTTGTAGATTTTACAGAAGCAATTCTATTTCTTATGTCTTTTAATCCTGCCATGAATAATTTTAATTTTTGTATTTAGAAGTAAAATCTTTTGCAACTTTGGTTAAAACATCAGTAATTTCATCGCTATATTCGCCCTTAGCGAGTCTTTGCATAATGTTTTTATGATTTAGGTTAAGAAAATCTATGTACTCGGTTTCAAATTCGCCAATCTTATTAAGAGGAACATCTTTTAACAAAGCATTTGTACCGCAGTAAATAATAGCAGCTTGATTTTCTACGCTCACCGGAGCATGTTGACCTTGTTTTAAGATTTCAACATTTTTTTTACCTTTATCAAGCACGGATAATGTAACGGCGTCGAGGTCGGATCCAAATTTAGAAAAAGCTTCGAGTTCGCGGAATTGAGCTTGGTCAATTTTAAGAGTCCCTGCAATTTTTTTC
>CAYRQZ010000060.1:1305-16094 GCA_964426585.1 uncultured Bacteroidales bacterium
TAATTTGAGCATTACCTCCAACTCTGGAAACGGAAACTCCTACGTTTATGGCTGGTCGGATACCGGCATTGAATAAGTTTGATTCGAGGAATATTTGTCCGTCAGTAATAGAAATTACATTTGTTGGAATATATGCCGAAATATCACCTGCTTGCGTTTCTATTATTGGTAAAGCAGTTAATGAGCCTCCTCCTTTCACTTTACCTTTAAGACATTCGGGCAAGTCGTTCATTTTTGCGGCTATTTCGTCTGATTGAATAATTTTTGCAGCTCTTTCCAAAAGTCTTGAGTGTAGGTAGAAAACATCACCTGGGTAAGCTTCACGTCCTGGGGGTCTTCTTAATAATAAAGAAACTTCACGATATGAAACGGCTTGTTTAGAGAGGTCGTCATAAATAATTAAAGCAGGTCGTCCTGTATCTCGAAAATATTCGCCAATAGCACAGCCTGCAAATGGAGCATAGAATTGCATAGCAGCAGGGTCTGACGCTGAGGCAGTAACAATAACGGTGTAATCTAGGGCTCCAGCTTCTTCTAAAGTTTTGGCAATACTAGCTACAGTAGAACCTTTTTGCCCTATTGCTACGTATATACAATAAACTGGTTCACCTTTATCAAAAAATGCTTTTTGATTAATAATTGTGTCAATAGCAATAGCAGTTTTTCCTGTTTGGCGGTCGCCAATAATAAGTTCACGCTGTCCTCTACCTATTGGTATCATAGAGTCAATTGCTTTAATACCTGTTTGAAGAGGTTCGGTAACAGGCTGGCGAAAAATAACCCCGGGAGCAATTCTTTCAAGGGGCATTTCAAAAAGTTCGCCAGCTATGGGGCCTTTTCCGTCTAAAGGTTCTCCGATAGTATTTACGACTCGTCCTAACATTTCTTCTCCTACCATAACCGAGGCAATACGTCTTAATCTTTTAACAACGTTTCCTTCTTTAATGTCGTCGCTATGTCCTAAAAGAACAGCTCCGACATTATCTTCTTCGAGATTTAAAATTATGCCTTTAACACCGTTCTCAAATTCTATAAGTTCGTTTGATTGAACATTATCCAAACCATGAATACGTGCAATGCCGTCTCCAACTTGTAAAACAGTTCCGACTTCCTCAAGTTTTGTTTTAGAGCTTAGTCCTTCTAATTGCTGTTTTAATATTTTTGATACTTCTGATGGTTTTATATCTGCCATAACTGTTAAATTGTATTATAATTTTTTTAAATATTTTTCACTTTTAAGTTTAGTTTTGATTTCTTTTAGTTGCGTTGCAACGCTCATATCTAATTGCATGTTATCAATTCTGACAACTACTCCGCCAATCATATCGGGTTTTACTTCATCACGAATTTCGACCTTACAATTTAATTCGCGAGAAACATTATTTGTAAAATTATCAAAAATTGTTTTGTCTATATTAGTTGCAGTTGTAAGCACTATTTCTTTAATATTTTTATCTTTTCGGTATAAGCCGGCAAAGTCGCGTGCTATGTCAGAAATGTAAGATTCTCTATTGTTTTCGACTAATAAATTAAGAAATTTCAATGTTAATATAGACACATTTGTTTCAAAAACAATTTTTAACAAATGAATTTTATCCTTAATTTTAATTACCGGGTTAGTGAAAATTTGATAAAAATCTGTATTATCTTCTATACTTTTTTGAATTAGTTTAAAGTCAGAATATATTGTATCCAAGATATTTTGTTCTTTGGCTAATTCGAAAATAGCTTTTGAATATCTAACGGAAATTTTACTTTGGTTCATAATTAGTTAAACTTAACGTCCTTTAAAATAGCGTCAACTAAATTTTCGTTTTCAGCTTTTGGCTCAATTTCTCTTCTAATAACTTTTTCGGCAACAAGTACCGATAAATCGAGGACTTGATTTCTGATTTCTTCGACTGCGGCTGATTTTTGAGCTGCAATTTCCATAGTTGCAGATTTTTTAAGCTTTTCGACTTCTTTACCTGCTTCTTTTTTAGCTTCGTAAATGATTTGTTCTTTCAGTTCTTTGGCTTCTTTAAGCAAGGCGTCTCTTTCGAGTCGTGCTTCTGCCATAATTTTTTCATTACCTGCTTTTAACTCTTTCATTTCTTCGCGAGCTTTTTCTGCCATATTTAAAGCGTCTTCAATACTTTGATTTCTTTTACTAATCATTTTATTTATTGGTTTCCAAGCAAATTTGCCTAGAATAAGCATGAAAATTAAAAATATTATGCTTGTCCAAAATATTAAACCTATTCCTGGTATTACGAGATCCATATTTTATTTTTTAAAAGTTACTAAAAACATTTCCCGCAGCCAATCGCTCATCGGGAAATGTAAATTAAATTTAGCCTTGTAACAAAGCAACAACTACACCAAACAAAGCAACACCTTCGATAAGTGCGCATGAAATAATCATTGACATTTGAATGTTGTTTGCTGCCTCAGGTTGCCTTGCAATTGCATCCATAGCGGCGTTACCTATTTTTCCGATACCGTAACTGGCACCAATAACTGCTAATGCAGCACCAAATGCTGGAAGTCCTACCATAATTGTATTTATTAAAAGTTAAACATAAAAAATTATTCTAATGTCCATGCTCAGGTTCTTCAACTGCCATGCCTATAAATAATGCAGAAAGCATTGTAAAAACATAAGCTTGTAAAAATGCCACTAATAATTCGAGGCAATTCATAAAAAGTGTAAATAAAAATGTAACAGGAGCAATGGATAATGATTTAAAAATAAATATTAAGCCTACTAAACTTAATATTATAATATGTCCTGCTGTGATGTTTGCAAAAAGACGAATAGTTAAAGCTACGGGTTTTACAATCATTCCCATTAACTCTACTACTGCTAAAATTGGACGAACAAAAGTTGGAATTCCTGGCATCCATAATGTGTGTTTCCAATAGTGTTTGTTTCCGTTTAAATTGATCGTCAAAAAAGTAAAAATTGCTAGAGTCATTGTTACTGCAATATTACCTGTAACGTTAGCACCTCCTGGAAAAAATGGAATTACGCCAAATAAATTATTAAATAAGATAAAGAAAAATATTGAAAGTAGATAAGGTAAAAATTTATCGGTTTTATGTCCTAAATTTGGATAAGCAATATCGTCTTTAACAAAAAGTATTAGCGGTTCAAATAACGCTTGCAATCCTTTTGGACGTCCTGGACGTTTTTTATATGACTTTGCAACTCTTATAAAAATGATAAGAACAATAATAGAAACAATAAGCATTGCAAAAACGTTTTTTGTAATAGAAAAATCTAAGGGGCTGGCATTTAAAACGATGTGTTCTCCATTTTTATCCTCAAAACTTAATCCATTGTTTTCGTTAAGGAGGTAAATTTTATCGTGATATAATGAATATTTATTTTTTCCTTTATCAACGTTTTTTGTTCCGTGCTCAAATGCTGAAGACCAAAAAATATCTAAACTACCATTTGCGTATACAATAATTGGTAAAGGTATAGAAACAACAATTTCAGAGCCATCAGATTTTGTGTAATCTAAAATATGCCATTCGTGCGAATCTTTTATATGATGAAATATCATTTCTTTCACGTTAAATGGTTTTTCTTCCTTTGAAGAATCTGAAGCCTTAATTATATTTGAAAATAAAAAACTAAATACTATGCTTATTATTAATATTGTGTGTTTCATTTCAATAAATCTTTTTATGTAGCTTACAAATTTACAACTTCAATTTTAAAATCCTAATAATATTTATCATATTTTTAAAATTAACTATATGTTGAGTGTTTATACACATAAAACAGTTCAATTATTAGATAAATGAAATAAATTAAAAAAAATTGAGAAATATATTCTAATTTGTAAAAACTATTATGTAAAAATTGTGGTGTTAAAAAAGCAATAGACAAAATCATTTTAACTAAGCTTGTTGCCATGTAAGCGTTTGCGATATGTTTATGTTTAGATATTTTAAATATAATATTTACTGTAATAATAGAAAGAAAACTAATCGCGAACATGAATGGGTGCACCCACAAAATATTAGGAGCGTACAAATATATTTTAAAATAATGAAGTATTAATAGGTGTGTAATAAAAATTACAATAGCAATTCCACTATAAGTTAATAAATATTTAAACTGCTTCTTACTTATCATTTAAAACGCGTTTAATTATTAGGTAAAGCGATCCAAAAATCGCAAATAGTGAAAATGCTATTGTAAATCCGGGTGTTTTATTTTCAAAATATTCGTCTAAACTATAACCAGCCCAAGCACCTAAACCAATGATGGCTATCATTTCAAAACCTAATGTAGAATATTTCACAAATCTGTTCAAATTCTCTTTAATAGGTTTTTTTGGAATATCTTTTTTGTCGTTAGCCAAATTTAATTATGTTCGGTATTAGTATTTCCGTTCATATTACAAGTGCCTGTAAATATTGCTCCAGGTTCAATAGAAATTTTTGTAGTTTTAATATCGCCAAATATTTTTGCACTAGCTTTTAAAATTAAATGTTCTTCAACAAGAATTTTTCCTGTTATTTGTCCGGAAACTTCCGAGTTTTTACATGAAATATCGCCTTTTATTAAGCCAGTAGTTCCAAGTACAAGTTTTGCTTTTGTAGTGAGGTTTCCTTCAAGTTTGCCATCTATTCTAATATCGCCATTAGAACTAACATTACCTATAATATCTGTTCCGCTACCTATTATGTTGAGATTATGTAAATCTTCTTCGTAATTTTTTGCCATAATATATTAACTTTCATAAATGACAAATATAATTACAAACTTAAAAAAAGAAAAATTAATTTAATTTATTTTTATCAATCTTTATATTTATTGATTAAATTTACATTTTTTAAGTCTGAAATAAAATTAAAGACAAATGGAAAAAGAGGTTTGTAATTGTGAATCTTGCGACTATCGAATGTTTGTGTTTGAGAGCCTAAGCTCTACAGAAATTAATTCGCTATGCAGTTTTAAATATGAAAAAGTTTTTAAAAAAGGTGAATTAATTGTAAAAGAAGGAGACAATATTGATGATTTTATTTATTTAAAAACTGGCTTAATAAAAATTTATCACACTTTATATGATAGTCGCGAAAAGATTGTGAATATTGCTACACCAATGGATTATGTTAGTTTTTTATCTATTTTTTCAGATACTCATTATAAGTATAGCATTTCTGCCATTGCCGACACAACAATTTGCTGTGTTAAACTAACAATAATTAAAGATTTGATTAAAAATAATGGCAATTTTGCTTTAAGTCTAATGGAAAGATTAAGCGCAAATGCCGATAAAATTATTTTGCAAAATTTGTGCTTAAATATGAAAAACCTTAGAGGACGAATAGCTTATATATTATTGTTATTTGCAGATAATATTTATAAAAATGATAATTTTGAACTGCCAATTTCAAGAAAAGAAATCGCACAGTTAATTGATATGACAACAGAAAATGTTATTAGAATCTTATCAGAATTTAAAAGAGATAAAATAATTGACACTATTGGCAAAAAAGTAGTTATTTTAAATAGAAAGAATTTAGAACAAATTGCTAAGCATGGTTGACAATAGTTTACAATAAAACTTGTTGTTTTTAAGCTAAAAAATTGTTGTATTTGGTAAAAAATAAATAAACGATTTAATTTTTAAAAGATAAGAATACTTGTGAGCCTTGCAATTACAATATTTTTAAAATTTATTTTGCATTAAAATTAATTGTTAAAAAAATATTGTAAAAATAAAAAAAGTATTATTTTTGCAGTCCGTTTGGTCATCCAGCCTTATGAATAAAATATTTTATTATTATTAAAAATTAAAAAATAGTGAAAACATTGAAGTACAGAACCTTATCGGCAAATAAAGAAACTGTTAATAAACAGTGGTTTGTTGTTGATGCAGAAGGAGAAGTTTTAGGGCGTTTAGCCTCTAAAGTAGCCTTTGTTCTTCGCGGCAAACACAAAACAGATTACACTCCACATGTTGATTGCGGAGATAATGTAATTGTTATTAACGCTGAGAAAATTGCTGTAACAGGTAATAAACTTGCTGATAAAACTTATATCAGACATTCAGGTTATCCTGGTGGACAAAAAGAGACTAGTTTAGCACAAATGCTTGCAAAACATCCTGGAAGAGTAATTGAAAAAGCTGTAAAAGGTATGTTACCTAAAAACACATTAGGTAGTGAGTTATTTAGAAATTTATATGTATATGTTGGTAATGAGCACAAACACGAAGCTCAAAAACCAACTAAGTTGGATTTAAATACAATAAAATAGCATTATGGAAATTTTTAATGCAATAGGACGTAGAAAATCTGCCATTGCAAGAGTATATCTTAGCAGTGGCAAAGGAAATATTACAATTAATAACAGGAAAATTGAGGAATATTTCACTTTAATGCAACATCAATATATTGTTAAGCAACCATTTTTGACACTTGGTAAGCTAGAAGCTTATGACGTAAAAGCTAATTTGAATGGTGGCGGAGTTAAAGGACAAGCCGAAGCTTTACGACTAGCAATAGCCAGAGCTCTTTTAAAAGTTGATGCTGATTATCGTGCTAGCCTAAAACCTCAAGGTTTTCTTACTCGCGACTCGCGTGTTGTTGAAAGGAAAAAACCAGGACAACCGGGAGCACGTAAGAAATTCCAATTTAGTAAACGTTAATATTTTTTAGTGAGTGTAAAAGTTTAGTATCTAAATTATGAAGATGGCTGTTTATTGCAGTTCTACTTAATAATTGTTACTACAGAAAGTAAACTTAAATTTTAAAAAAATGCCAAGAGTAACATTTGAACAATTACTTGATGCAGGTGTACATTTCGGACACCTAAAACGCAAATGGAATCCAGCTATGGCTCCTTATATCTTTATGGAGCGTAACGGAATCCACATTATTGACCTTCACAAAACTGCAATCAAAATTGATGAGGCAGCTAATGCAATGAAAAATATTGCTAAATCTGGTCGAAAAATTTTATTTGTAGCAACAAAAAAACAAGCAAAAGATATTGTTGCTGAGGAAATATCAAAAATTAATATGCCTTACGTAACTGAACGTTGGCCTGGCGGTATGCTTACCAACTTCCCAACTATTCGTAAAGCCGTAAAAAAAATGTCGTCAATCGACAAAATGCATACTGACGGGACTTTTGCAACCTTGTCAAAACGCGAAAAATTGCAAATCACTCGTCAAAGAGCTAAATTAGAAAAAAATCTTGGGTCTATCTCCGATTTATCTCGCCTACCGGCTGCTCTTTTTATTGTTGATGTAATGAAAGAAAGAATTGCTATTAACGAAGCAATTCGCCTTGGTATTCCTGTTTTTGCAATGGTTGATACTAATAGCGACCCACGAATTGTAGATTATGCTATTCCTGCTAATGATGATGCTTCAAAATCAATTCAACTTGTTTTAAGCATTATGTGTCAAGCTATTCAAGAAGGACTTAACGAAAGAATTGCAGATAAAGAAAATACTGCAAAGCCAGTTGATGACTCTGAGGGTGTAGAGGCTGTCGAAGATAAAAGTGCAACTCGCAAAACTAGAGCCAGAAAATCAACACCAAAAACCAAAACTGATGATAAAGTTGAAAAAATCAACGAAGAAGATGATGAATAATAATTTTTAAATCAAAAAAAATGGCAAATATTACAGCTGCAGATGTTAGCAAATTAAGACAAATGACAGGTGCTGGCATGATGGACTGCAAAAAAGCTCTTGTTGAAGCAGAAGGCAACTTTGATAGAGCAAAAGAATTAATTCGCGAAAGAGGTTTAGCTATCGCTAATAAAAGAGCCGATAGAGAAGCTTCGGAAGGTGTTGTCCTTACAAAATTAGTTAATAATAATACTGTCGGAATTATGCTTGCACTTAGTTGCGAAACCGATTTCGTTGCAAAAAATGTCGATTTTGTTGCAATGGCTAATACAATCTTAAATTTTGCTGCCGAAAACTTATTTGATAATATCGAACAACTTAAAAACGCAAAAATTAATGAACAATCTGTTGCCGACATTATTGCTGAAAGAAGTGGCATTACTGGCGAAAAAATGGAACTAGCTTATTACGAAAAAATTCAAGCTAATCTTGTTTCTGCTTATAATCACATGGGCAATAAATTAGCTACTATTGTCGGATTAAATAAAGTCGTAGATAATCAAATTGGCGTAAACATTGCTATGCAAATAGCTGCAATGAACCCTGTCGCTATTGATAAAGACTCTGTTCCACAAGAAGCTATCGATAAAGAACTAGAAATAGGACGCGAACAAGCGCGTAACGAAGGTAAAGCAGAAGAATTGCTCGACAAAATAGCACAAGGTAAGTTGCAAAAATTCTTTAAAGAAAATACTTTATTGAATCAAGAATTTGTGCAACAAGGTAAAGTTTCTGTTAGAGAATACCTTCAAAAACAAGATAAAGACCTTACTGTTTCTGTATTTAAAAGATTTGGTTTGTCAAATTAATTTAATATAACAATTTCTTAAAAGTCTCGGAGTTGTTCGAGACTTTTTTGTTTTTATGTGTATTATTAACTTACAATCTAATTTTATAAACTTTTAGTTATTATTTTTGCACTACTGAAATTTTATTATGAACAAAAAAATTTATATAGAAACTTATGGCTGTCAAATGAATGTTGCTGATTCTGAAACAGTTGCTGGTATTATGCTAACTAATAACTATGGCGAAATTACTGATATTGGCAGTGCTGATGTTATTTTAATTAATACTTGTTCGGTTAGAGATAACGCAGAACAAAAAATTTGGAATAGATTAGAACACATAAAAAACTTCAAAAAGAAAAATAAAAATCTTAAAGTAGGCATTATTGGTTGTATGGCTCAAAGAATTGGCGAAAAATTATTAGAGCATAGTGTAGTCGATTTTGTTGCAGGACCTGATGCCTACAGGAGCTTACCCGATTTAATTTTAGAAGCTGATATAGATTTAAAGCAAAAAAATCTTGAGTTAGACATTTCGGAAACATATTCAGGAGTAGAACAAGTTAAACAAAATAAAAACGAAATTTCTGGTTTTGTTGCTATTACAAGAGGGTGTAATAATTTTTGTTCTTATTGTATTGTGCCTTATACGCGTGGTAGAGAAAGAAGTAGAGATTATAACGACATTGTTGAGGAGCTTATTAGACTTAAAACTCAAAACTTTAAAGAAGTAACTTTACTAGGGCAAAATGTAAATTCTTATTATTTTGAAGATAAAAAAAATAAAGTAGATTTCCCTGGACTTGTTGAAATGGTTGCCCTTGCTTGTCCTGATATGAGAATTAGATTTACAACTTCTCACCCAAAAGACTTATCCGATAAATTATTAGAAGTGATGAGTAAGTACGATAACATTTGTAAACATATTCATTTACCTGTGCAGTCGGGTAGCAATAACGTTTTAGATAGAATGAATCGTAAATACACGCGTGAATGGTATCTAAATAGGATTCAAGCAATAAGAGCAAAACTTCCTAATTGCGGGTTGTCGTCAGATATATTTTGTGGTTTTTCGGGCGAAACAGATGAAGAGTTTAAAGAAACTTTAAGTCTTATGCAAATTGTGGAATATGATTTAGCTTTTATGTTTAAGTATTCAGAAAGGCCTGGTACATTTGCAGCAAAACATTTAGAAGATAATGTTCCCGAAAATGTAAAGAAAGAAAGGTTGGAAAAAATGATAAAACTTCAAAATAAGATTTCTTTAAAAAAGAACAAAGCCGATATTTCAAAAGTCTTTAAAGTTTTAGTAGAAGGAAAATCAAAGCGTTCCGATAATATGTTGTTAGGGCGAACCGAACAGAATAAAGTTGTTGTTTTTGATGCTGGCTCGGCACAAAGAGGAGATTTTGTTGATGTCAAAATTATTGATGCTAGCTCAGCAACTTTAAAAGGTGAACTTTTATAATATTAATTTAGTAACTCTATTTTTCTCAAGTTTTTAACTCTGGAATTCTTAAATAAAAAATAGAGCAACGCCTACAACCGCAAATGTAGCTCCTAGTACTTCCAAAAAGCTGACTTTTTCTTTATTAATAAATATAGCAGGTACAATAATAAAAACTGGAGCTAAGGACGTTAAGGTTGCAGCAACACCTGTTGATGTGTGTTTTACTGCGATTAGTGAAAAAGACATTCCAATAAATGGACCTAATAGCGAACCGAAACTTACAGCTTTAAAAGCAGGTTTATTTTTAATTCCTTGAAAAACTTTTTTCCATAAGCCGGCAAAACTGATAATAATAAGATACCCAACAAAACCCGAAATGATTCTTATGTGGCTAGCCGAAAAAGCGTCAAAATTAATTAAACCTTTTTTGCTTAAAACTAAGCCCCCAGCTTGCCCAGCAGCCCCACCAAACGCTAAGAAAAACCCCAATAATAGTGTCGAAGTCTTATAATTTACAGCCTTATTCTTACCGTTAATTTTATTTCTGGAATAAATAACTAAAAAAATACCGCTAATAGTAACAAGCATTGCGAAGATTTGCCACAAGCTCATTTCTTCTTTAATAGCTATCCAACTAATTATTGCCGTTATTGGTGCTACCATTGTCATCATCAAAGTACCTAATCTTGCTCCTATTAATACAAAAGATTGAAACAAAAGCATGTCGCCAAGAACAAAACCTACAATTCCTGAGCTAATGAGCCAAACCAATTGTTGCGAATTTGCTCCACTTGGAAAAATTTCGCCTTTAAATATTAAAGAATATATACTTATAAAAATGAGTGCAAGAGACATTCTAATGAAGTTCATGGGAAGACTACCAATTTTTTTACCAGCAATTTCAAAAGATAGAGCACTAATTGCCCAACAAAGTGATGTAAGTAAAGCGAAAATTTCACCGTAAAATTGAGAAATCATAAAAATTTTTTGCAAAAATAGCTTAATTCAAGATAATGCTTGATTAAAATAATCTTAAATTTGCAGAATAAAATCATTTTGGCACAATGTTGGCAATATAGTTTATAATAGTTTTTTTTATGTTATCAAAATTAAATATAAGAGATTTTTACCTTAATCAATTAATTCAAAGTTTTGAAGAGCTTGGCGAAAAGAAATTTAGAGCTTATCAAGTCTATGAATGGTTGTGGTATAAATGCGTACCAGAATTTAATTTGATGACAAATATTCCCGAAAATATAAAAGTTTTTTTAAATGATAATTTTTACATAGACTTTATTAGTATCAAAGTAAAACTGCAATCAAAAGATAATTCTATTAAGGTTTTATTTAATACTATTGATGAAAACAGCTTTGAAGGAGTTCTTATTCCTAGTAAAGGAAGAGTAACTGCTTGTATTTCAACACAAGTAGGTTGCCCTTTAAATTGTAGCTTTTGTGCTACCGGGAAACTCGGGTATAAACGAAATTTAAGTTCAGGTGAAATATTTGAACAGATATTTCAATTAAATAAACTGAGTGGAGAAATTTTTAATAAGAAGTTAACTAATATTGTTATAATGGGAATGGGCGAACCATTATTAAATTACGATAATTTGGTAAAAGCCTTGTCGCATATTTACGAAGAAAAGTCTTTGTTTTTCTCACCTCAACGCGTAAACCTATCCACTGCAGGTATAGTCGATGGGATTAAAAGAATGGCAGATGATAATTTAAAAATTAATCTATCAATTTCTTTACATTCAGCTGACAATTATAAGCGAAATTTAATAATGCCTATAAATAAAAAATTTGATTTAGAAGAACTACAAAATGCAATAAAATATTATTTTCAAAAAACACGAAAAAGAATAACATACGAATATTTGTTGTTAGGAGGGCTTAATGATTCTCTTGATGATGCAAAAAAATTAACCGAATTTACAAAAATTAGCCCTTGCAAAATTAATTTAATAGAATATAATCCAAGTTCTGACAAGGCATACAAGAAGTCTGAAAAAAAAACTACAGAAGATTTTTTAAATTATATTCAAAATAAAAATCTTGTTGTAACTTTGCGTAAGTCTAAAGGACAAGATATTAATGCAGCCTGTGGGCAATTAGCAAATAAAATTGAAAATTTTAGTATTTAAATAAAAATATTTATATTAGCACACAATTAAACTAAAGATTATGAAAAGAATAATTTCCGTACTTTTTGCTATTTTGATTTTAGCTGGAGTAAGTAATTCACAAGTATCTACAATTTTTGGCTACGATAAAGAAATCGTTTTGCCAACTATGAACGACTATGTTAGATTTATCGGAGCAGACTCCGATGGGTTTTATGTCTTGCGTATTAATGAAAAAGATGAACTTTATCTTGACTTTTTTAACAATGGCTCAATGAGTAGAGAAAGTAGTAACCAACTTATTTTACCAATAGTTGGAGGAATAAAAGCAGATTTTGTTTCAATGTATTATTTAGATAGCAAGTTAATTCTTTTTACTCAGGTTATTAATAATACTGTAAAAGAAAAAACTCTTTATATTCAACATATAAATAGAGGTGGACAAATTCTTGGCGAGCCAACTGCTATCGGTAAATTAACTAATCAAAATGTTAGTGTTAATTTTAACGTTGAGTTAATGGCTAATCAACAAAATATCTTTGTGTATTATAACCGCCCATTTCAAACTTATAACGAAGAGCCATTCTTTTTTAAAGTTTACGACCCTGATATGAGAGAAATTTATAATAATACAGTAAAATTACCTTTGGTAGGTCAAGCTTTTAGTATAGACCAAATAAAAATTGCAAATAGTGGTAATGTATTTATGTTGGCAAGAGTAAGCCCAGACCCACGACAACTAAAAAGAATGAAGAATATTATTTATGATTACAAACTTTTAATCTTTAATGTTAAAGAAGGTTCTGTAAGCTCTGTTGAAATTAAAGGAAAAAAATATATTTTGGTCGATGCCATTATGGGAGTTGATGACGAAGAAAATGTTGATATATTTGGCTTTATGGTTAGAAAAGGTAAAACTGAATATGAAGGCATTTTCCATCAAAAATATAGTACAGTTCTTAATTCGTTTGTAGGAGGTGATTCCAAAAAGGCTGATTATATCTTTTCAAAAACCGAAATTCCTGAGTTTAGAGCTTTACGCTTAACAAAATTCTATGATGAAATGTATAATTATAAATTATTAAACGTTTTATATTTAGCCAACGGCGGAGCTGCTTTAATTGCAGAACATCAAAATTATTGGGTCGACTCTATTATTGTGCCAGGATCAAAAGAAATTTTATATAATGACTATTTCAAATATAATGATGTTCTTGTTGCATATTGTAGTCCTGATAACAACATGGAGTGGATGACAAGAATTCCTAAATCTCAGTACTCTTATAATGACCACGCAGCATATTCGTCGATTGCAGCTTATGCTATTGGTGAAAAAATATTTATTTTTTATAATGATAATGCAAAAAATCTTAAACTTTTGCAAGAATCTAATCTCAATGGTGATCTTTATAAAGAAATTAGCTCACCTAGCCGAAAGGGTACAAGCGTTGCTATCTCTATCTTTTCTGATGGCAAAATGCACGGTGATTTGTTATTCTCAAAAAAGAATAAAAAATTCCGTATAATGCCTGAGTTTTTTAAAGAATTTAATGGAAGGCATTATATTTACACTCAAAATGGAACAAAAGTAAAATTTGCAATTTTTGCTGGTCGTTAATTTTTAAAATTTGATATATTTTAGGCTGTTAATTTATGTTAGCAGCCTTTTTTTTAGCAAAAAAAACTCAAGATTTTTTCCTGAGTTTTGTCGGTCTGGGGAGGATCGAACTCCCGACCCCATGATTAAGAGTCACGTGCTCTACCATCTGAGCTACAGACCGTATTAATTTTAGCTCGCAAAAGTATTAAAATAGAATATATATTGCAAGAAAAATATTAATTTCTTTTTAATAATAATGTAAAGTGAGATTTTTGAGTTCTTAGAAAAAAACAGCGGGTAAAATTATTAAATTTAATATGATAATAATTTACCCGCTGAAAACATGAAAAAGTATATGTCCCTATATTTTAAAGCGTTTTAGAGTAACTACCGCCATTAGGCTGTAAGTCTCCTGTAATAATGCGAATTAAATCAATAATTGCTAAAACACCACAAACTCCACCAGTTAATAACATCAATATTCCAATTCCTATATAACCAAGATAAAATCTATGAATACCTAAAGCCCCGCCAAAAATACACAATAAAAGAGCAACTAATTGACTTAGTCCTCCACTTGAACTTGCGTTCTTTTCAGATTGTTTTTTAATTTTATTAAATTTCATAAAACTAAAAGGCTTTGCTTTTTTAACAAAATTTTCATTAGCTTTATCTGCATTACCAGCATTATCAATAATTGATTTTGTATTGGCAGTCTTATTATACGATATTGGTTTGTTGTTTGTAAGCTCAATATTGTCGCCAACTGATGCAATTATATTGTTGTCAACAGGACTTTCAACATAATTTTCTACGCTTGCATTCAGGTTGTTGTCGCTCGTTAAATAACTAGCTTCTACTTTCTTTTCATCATTTTTTATTTGTGCAAAATTTTGAGTTTGAATTTGTTCGTTTTCTTTAATAATTTCAGAACTTGTGCCATGTTTTTCTTTATTAATTTTTGAGTTGTGCCATTCAACATGATAGCCAGGCATATAAACTCTTTTTTGCATTGTGCAAGAAGAAATAACAAGCATTGTTGCTATTCCAACGATAATTAAATTTGTTAATTTTTTCATGTGTGTAAAATTTAAATTAATATTGAGTGAATTAATAATGTGGTGTAATGGACATTTTTAATGGTTTTTTTGAGACGATGTTCTCTAATGGACATT
>CAYRQZ010000061.1:0-13944 GCA_964426585.1 uncultured Bacteroidales bacterium
GTTTAAATGCCACGAAGCGCCAGCGGAGTTGCGGTTTAAACGATTGTTTACAAATGCGTAGCTGTTCTTTTTTCATAAACAACGAAATTTGAAAGTCAAGGCTTGCTCCCCAGCAGAGCTTACTTCCTTTTACCCAGATTTTGCAAAGTTAAATCATTAGTTTTTTAATTCAACAAAAATCGAAAAATAAACAGTGAGAAAAATGTCTATTACCCCTAAAAATCAGTATTCTCTTAATCTTTGCCACTTATTCTTTTTTCCCTAAAAGTTTAAACATATTTTTTTTATAATCTTCTACTCCTGGTTGGTCGAATGGGTTTAGGTCAAGCATATATGCACTTATTCCGCAGGCAATTTCAAAGAAATAAATCAAAAAGCCAAGATTATATTCATCTAATTCATTAATATTGATAGAAATATTTGGAACTTTTCCGTCAACATGTGCCATTATTGTGCCTTGAGCCGCTTTTTTATTTACAAATTCTAAGTTTTTCCCTGCTAAATAATTCAATTTATCCAAGTCTTCGTCATCGCTAGGAATTATTGGTGAATTTACTTCATCATCAATAAAAATTGTTGTTTCAAATAAATGCCTTTCGCCTTGCTGTATATATTGACCAAGTGAATGTAAATCTGTTGTATATGATGCGGAAGCAGGAAAAATTCCTTTATTTTCTTTTCCTTCGCTTTCGCCAAAAAGTTGCTTCCACCATTCTGCTAAAAAAACAAGGCGAGGGTTGTAATTTACTAAAATTTCGATTTTATAGCCGGCTGCATATAAAATATTTCTCATAGCTGCATATTTTACCGCAGGATTTTCGGGATTGGCTTCCAAGCAAATATCTTGTGCTATTGAGGCTCCTCTGATAAATTCGTCAATGTCGAAACCTGCCACTGCAATTGGTAAAAGACCTACTGGTGAAAGCACAGAAAAGCGGCCGCCAATATTGTCGGCAATAATAAAATCGGTAAAATTTTCTTTGTCGCTAAGTTTTCGTAATGCTCCTTTTTCGGCGTCAGTGATAACTACAATTCTCTCGCGGATAGTATCTTTATCCCAACGATTTTTCATGTCTTTATACAATAATCTAAATGCAATTGCCGGCTCGGTCGTAGTTCCTGATTTTGAGATTACAATTACCCCGTATTCTTTTGTTTGTAGATATTCTAATAATTCTTTGTGATAATTTCCGCTTAAAGTATGCCCGGCAAAGATAATTTCTGTTTTTGTTTGCCGGAAATGTGGTTTTAATGCCTCAATTACAGCTTTTGCACCCAAATACGAACCCCCAATTCCAATAACAACTACAGTTTCTAAGTTTTGTAAATTATCGGCAACAGCAATTATATCGGCAATATCGTATTCATCAAAAGTTTGCGGAAGATTAATCCAACCTAAAAACTCGGAACCTTTGCCTTTTCCTGAGTTTAAAATTTCTAATTTTTTTAAGGCAAAATCTATTGATTTATTATAAGAGTTTTCTCCAATAAATTCTATTGCATTTGAAAAGTCTATTTTCATATCCTTGTGTTTTATTAGGTTAATATAAATTATTTACAGTCAATTTTTAGTTCTTTATACACGTCTAGGTAACCATTATCTTTTGCTTTTTGTGCAGAATTACAATAATCATCGTCTCCAATAATTTGTTGTATTTTAGATTTATAAAGCCATAAAAAAGGATTTTTTGGTTTCATTTCGCAGGCAAAACTTACTTGCTCAAGAGCAGAGTTTAATAATTCTGTATTTTGTTTTTTTGAAGTTTTTATGTCTGGAAGAATTAATCTTGGACAGCCAAGTTCTGCTTCGTAATCAAATTTTAATTTATTAATTTTAAAATTACTTGCTTTAAACATGTCTAATAGTGCAAGATTTACTCTTGGCATTGGATTATAAGGATTTTTTTCTTGAGCTATTTTAAAACTATTTTCAGCAATATTAAGTTCGTTTTTACCGAGATGTATCAAGCCTTTAGTAATATATAAAAGTTCTAAACCCGAAAAATGTTCAAGTTTTTCTGCTTTGTTTATTGCTGTCAAAATATTTGAAAGTGCCGAAGTGTAATTATTTTTTGTTAAATAAATTATTGCTAAGCCAAAATGAGTTCTAATAATATAAGATTCTGCAAGATTTTCGGCATCTGTAGTAGAAATTGGATTTGCATAATAAGCAAAAACTTCATTTAAAGCATTATTATTAAAATTTAGTGATGAGTCTAATTCTGTTTTAGCTAAATTATATTCTTTTCTAGCTAAATAAGCCGATCCTAAAACGTTGTATAATACGCAAGAACCACCAATTTTTTCGATGCCATTTTTTGCAATAAATATAGCATTTCCGTAATTATTATTAGCAAAACTTCCTAAGGCTCTGGCAATATAATAGGCAAGTTGGTTTTCGGTGCAAAATTTTGTTTTCCAATGTTTTATTTTTTCTGCAATAGCAGTTTGTTCAACAGAGCACAGATTTATTGTTTCATCAGCAATTTCACAAAATTTATCAAAATTATTTAAAGCTATATAAATTTCTGTTAAAGCTAAATAAGCGTTATAATCGTTTGGTTCTAGTTCGAGAGATTGGTAAATAACATCTTCTGCTTCTTCAAGTTTTCCCCAATTTAATAAAATTGTGCTTTTTAAATTGTAATAATTAACTTCTTTATTATTTAGGTCAATAGCTTTATTAATGTCTATAAGTGCTTCATCTTGAATGTTTAAACTTGTTAGAATATATGCTCTGTAATAGTAGTATTCGGCAGTATTTGGACTAAGTTTTATTGCTTTGCTAATATCGCTGTAAGCATTGTGCAATTCTGAGTTTTGGATGTAAAAATTTGCTCTGCTTATATAATAATCTTTTTCTTCAGGGTTTAGTTCAATAGCTTTGTGAAAATCGTTTAAAGCAAGCTCATTTCTGTCTGTTTTAGAATAAATTAGACCTCTCGTCATATAAAGATTTGGCTCATTGCTGTTTATTTTAATTCCCTGATTAACAATGTCTTCAGCTTTTTCGAGATTAGCATTTTCATATTCAGCTCTGGCATAAAAAGAATAACATTTTGCACAATCTTTATTTAATTCAATAGCTTTTGAGTAATTAGCAATTGCTTGGTCAAACTCAAAAAGATTTAAAAAAGAATATGCTAATTCCATATAATATTCATAGTTTTTATTATCGTTTGAAATTAATTTTTCTAAAATTGGAATCGCTTCAGAAAAATTTCCACGATTATTAAGTTGTTGAGCTTCTTGAAAGTTTGTTGTATTATCTTGAGCTGGCAAAATGTTTAAGCTCGAAAAAGAAAGAATAAATGTAATAAATATTATTTTTTTCATAAACGTGTAATTAATAATTTTATAAAGCTAAAAGCTTAAAAAAATATTTACTAAATTATAAAAAATAAATAAATTATAAAAATACTGTGAAATATTATTTTGAAAAAAAACTAAATCTATTTTAGATTTTTATAATTATTATGTACTCTTTCAACTCGTTTTCTTAATGAGGTTTTATATTCTTCCCAATTTTCGATTTTTATTTTAGCGACATTAGTTTCTATTGCGGCTTTAGCCACTGCAACTGCCACATATTCTATTACTCTTAAATCCAAAGGTTTAGGGATAATGTATTCTCTTCCAAATTCAATATTTTCTTTATTATAAGCTTTTTTTACGTATTCTGGCACAGTTAAAAGTGCTAAATCTGCGAGGGCATTTGCAGCTGCAATTTTCATTTCTTCGTTAATGCAGGATGCTTGTACATCTAGTGCACCTCTGAAAATGAAAGGAAAACCTAGAACATTATTTATCTGGTTAGGGTAGTCGCTTCGTCCTGTTGCCATGATAATATCTTTTCGTGCTTGTATAGCTTTTTCGTAAGAAATTTCGGGGTCTGGATTTGCCATTGCAAACACAATAGGATTGTCTGCCATTGATTTTATCATGTCGTGGCTAACAACATTACCTACCGAAACTCCAGCAAACACATCAGCATTTATCATAGCTTGTTCTAATGTATGAATGTCGCGGTCTGTGGCAAATTCTTTTTTATAGATATTATTTTGCACATTATCGAGCCTAACAACTCCTTTTGAGTCGCAAAGCACCAGGTTTTCTTTTCTTACTCCTAGGTTAACAAAAAATCTTGCACAAGCGATTCCTGCTGCGCCTGCACCATTGAAAACAACTTTAATGTCTTGTATTTTTTTGTTAACAATTTTTAGAGCATTTAGCAAGCCTGCACCCGAAATAATTGCTGTTCCATGTTGGTCGTCGTGAAAAACAGGGATATTCATTTCTTTTTTTAGTCTTTCTTCAATAATAAAACATTCAGGAGCTTTAATGTCTTCGAGATTTATTCCTCCGAAAGTAGGTTCTAATGCTTTTACAATTTCAATAAGTTTATCGGTATTGTTTTCGTTAATTTCAATATCGAAGACATCAACATCGGCAAAAATTTTAAACAAAAATCCTTTTCCTTCCATTACTGGTTTAGATGCTAAGGCTCCTATATTTCCTAAGCCTAGAACGGCTGTACCATTTGAAACAACACCAATAAGATTTCCTTTTCCTGTATAATTATATGCTGCACTTTCGTCTGCATTAATTTCCAAACAAGGTTCGGCTACTCCGGGTGAATAAGCTAAAGATAAGTCTTTTTGCGACTGAAAATCTTTTGTTGGTACTACCTCAATTTTACCTTTTCTACCATTACTATGATAATCTAAAGCATCTTGTTTTGTAAAAATTGCCATTATTCTCCGTTTTTATTGAATTCGCTCATGTCTCCTAAATCTTCGATATTTAATTTTCCTTTTTCAAGTTCAGTTTGTAGTTTTCTATTGTTAAATATGTCAATTGCTTTATATAAAGCAGACCTAAAAGATTGTTCAGAAGCTATGTCTTTACCTGCTATGTCGTAAGCTGTTCCGTGTGCTGGTGAGGTTCTAACAATGGGTAGTCCAGCAGTGTAATTAACACCATCTTCAAATGCAATAACTTTAAAGGGAGCTAGTCCTTGGTCGTGATACATTGCTAAAACAGCGTCGAATTTTTTATATAAAGCAGTCCCAAAAAAGCCGTCTGCCGAATAAGTACCAAAAGCCAAGATATTTTCTTCTTTTGCTTGTTTAATGGCTGGGATAATTATATTTTCTTCTTCGTTACCGATAAGTCCTTCGTCACCACAGTGTGGGTTTAAACTAAGTACGGCAATACGTGGTTTGCGAATTAAAAAATCATTTTTTAAACTTTTGTTTAAAATTGTGATTTTATCTTTGATTAATTTTATTGTTAAAGTTGAAGCAACTTGAGTTATAGGGATATGTCCTGTTACAACTCCAATTTTTATTATGTCGTTCATTAAAATCATCAAATGATTTTCGGAATTAAATTCTTTGGCAAAAAATTCTGTATGTCCAGGGAAATTAAATCCAGCAGCTTGAATGTTTTTTTTGTTTATCGGTGCTGTAACAATTAAATCAATATTTTTATTTTTTAAATCTTGAACAGCTTTTTCTAAGGCTTGATATGCTGCTAATCCAGCCATTTCAGTAGATTTTCCAATTTCGACTTTAATGTCTTCGCTATTACAATTCAGCACGTTTATGTGCCTAGCTTTAGCTTCTTCCGATGTATTTATGCTAATTACTTGGCTATTATTGTTAAATGCTTTTTTGTAATAGGCTAATACTTTTGGTGAGCCATATATTATTGGCACAATATTACTAATAATTTTAGGATCAGCTAAGGTTTTTAATATTACTTCATAGCTAATTCCATTTATGTCGCCGTGAGTAATTCCAATTTTTAATCTGCTCATTTTATTTGTTTTTGCAAATTTATTTATTTTAAAATAATTTTTATTAAAATAGATGATTTATCTTTAATTTATTTTATTGATTTTAATAGATAATTAAAAAGTAGTCTTACGCCTACGCCAGTTCCGCCATTTCCACGGTATGAGTCGTTATTTTCGGTGAATGCGGGTCCTGCAATATCTAGATGTATCCAATTATAGTCGGTAAAATGTTGTAAAAATTTTCCTGCTGTAATTGCACCTCCCCAACGCGGTCCAACGTTTTTCAAATCTGCTACTGGCGATTTAATAAGCTCTGCAAAATCTTCCCAAAGTGGTAGTTCTACAAGTCTTTCCCAGACTTCAAATCCTATTTTCTTTAATTCAGCTATATGCTTGTCTGAGTTTCCCATAATTGCAGTGGCATTTTCTCCAATTGCCACAACAGCAGCCCCTGTTAATGTGGCAAGGTCTATAACTAATTGTGGGTTATATTTTTTCGCATAAGCAAGAGCGTCTGCTAGGATAAGTCTGCCTTCGGCGTCAGTATTCATAACTTCGACAGTAGTTCCGTCAAACATAGTAATAATGTCTTCGGGTACGTAGGCGTTATTCCCTGGACGATTGTCGGTTGAAGGAACAAGTCCAATAATTTTGATAGGGAGTTTTGCTTTTGCAACAGCCGAAATTGTTCCAATTACAGCAGCTCCGCCTGACTTGTCGCTTTTCATGGTTTCGAGTGAGCCACTTGGCTTAAGATTAATACCGCCAGTATCGAAAACCAAACCTTTTCCAACTAAAACAATGTAATCTTTATTTATGGCATCTTTGGGTTCGTAGCTTAAAACAGAAAATGTAGGCGGTTCAACACTCCCTCTATTTACAGCTAATAAACCACCCATTTTTAGACTTTCGATTTTTCCTTTGTCGAAAACTTCGGCTTTGAAACCATATTTTTTTGACAATTTCTCAATTTCTGCTCCTAATTTGCTCGCTGTCATGAAAGAAACAGGCTCGTTTATAATATCTCTTGCAATAAAAACTCCTTCACAAACTGCCATTAGCTCGGCGATATCTTTTTGACTAATTTTTGAGCTAATAATATTTATATTTTTTAAAGAATGAGTTTTTTCTTCTTTGTTTTTTAAATATTTAGAAAACGAATAAGTGCTTAATACAAGAGATTCTGCAAAGGCTAGTGAGTATTTATCTTTACTTAAATCAAGAATTTCGATGGTGTCGTATTTTAATTCTTTAAATATATTTGCAGTTTTATTAGCTAAATTTCTTAAATTTTCTATTCTTTGATTAATTTCTTTTTCTTGATTTACAAAAACTATAAATTTCGAATGCGAAAATGAATTAATGTGTACAAACTCTTTTTTTGCATCAAAAAGTTTGGTCGAATAATCAAATTCTTCTTTGCTTAAACTTAAATTCTTAATTTGTGTATTTTGATTAATAATGTAAACGATATTTTCGTTTTCTTTATGTTTGTTAATGAGTTTTATCATAATATTTTAGATTTTATTATTTACAAAATTACAACTTTGACTTAGAAATACAAATAAGGTATTTAGCTTTTTAAACCGATTTGTTGTTTATTATGTTTATTAATAAAATGTTTGTGGTTTTGAAATTCTCTGGAAGCCTAATAATCATTAGTCTAAATATTCTTTTTTTTCGACTATTAAAAACAAATTATCTTCAATAGCTGTGATGCCAAAATCGTAGCAATAATGATAAGTTTTTTTTGTTTTCGTAGTATAAATACTTGTCAAATAGTCGAAATTATACCCAGCTTTTAACAATTTGTCTTTATGTGGTTTTAATAGCCCTTTTTCATAAAAATTTGCTAAAATTTTTCTATTATTTTTTAAAATTCTATTAATATTTCTAGTTTGATTTGAAAAGTCGGCATATTTGTGGTTGTTAAAAGTATTTCTACATTGGTCGCAACAGAATTTTTTATCTGTTCTACCATCAAACTCTTGTTTACAAACAGGGCAAATCTTTTTCATTATATACGGTTTTGTGCAAATTTAACTGATTTAATACAAAAAACAAAAAAAGCCTAATTAAAAACTAGGCTTTTTGTTAAAAAATTATAAAGTTTTTATTTGCTCAAAGTAACTTTTTTTGTAACGACATTTTGATTATCAGAGATTTTTACAAAATATATTCCGTTAGGATATTCTTTTAAATCTAAACTAATAAATTCGTCATTAAAGTCATGGTTATAAACGATTTGCCCTAAATTATTGTAAACGCTAATATTATTTATTTTTGTGTTATTTTCGATAATAATAATTCCAGTGCTAGGGTTTGGGTAAACATCAATATTAGAATTGTATTCTTTAATATTAGAAATGTTAATACAAAAATCAAAAGATTTAGATGACCAGTTTCCATTGTTGGTATATTCCCATAACACTTGTGAAGTAGTTGAGTTTGTAATTTTGACGCTTCCTTTTGCTGGGTTAAACCAAACAGAACCACCCATTCCGTCTCCATAAGAGTCAGTAATTTTAAAATTATAACAGCCTTCCCCTAAGCATATTTCTTCGATGTGATGTGAATTTGGATTACTAAGGCTTTTGCTAACAATAACTTCTGAGGTTTCGGAATTTGTAAGTTCCCAAGAGTTTTCGTTAGGATAATAATCGCTTAAAATATCAAAAACAATTAAATGCCCAACAGGAATAATTGTAAAATTTTTATCTAAATTATTGTTATTTGAAAAGTTATATCCACCATTAACATTTTCTATTGTAAAAACTATACTATTATTTCCATCAGGAAATGAATTTTGAGGGAATGTTATTTGAGTTGTTTCGTTTTGTTGCAGATTACCTGTCCACAGAACTTGGTCGCTAATTGAGTTACAACTATATGAAATAAGGCAAGAGCTTAAAATTTCATTATCTAAGTTTTTTATTGTAATTATTGGGGCAAAAGAATTTGAGTTACAATATTTATCTTCGGGAGCTTGAATAGACTCAATTTTCACTTTGCCTGAATATACTAGCACATCTCTATTTATTTGGTCATTATCAGGGTATTGGTCAACTTGCTCATTTGGATTATTAACAAAAGCGGTAAAAGAATGCTCTCCTTCGCTTAGAGTAATTTGTGGGAAATTTACAGTTTCAGCTTCGATAAATTCGAGATTGCCTGTCCAATTTATAATCACTGGTTCTTGATTGTCTAATGTATAGCCAACGTCAACAGTGGTTAGATTTTGTTGTCCAAGGTTCATTATTTCGACAGAAGGCTGGAAACTAGCATTATTAATGTGTATATTGTTTGTAGGATTAATCATTAAGCTAAGCATTGCGTCGTAGTCATTATCGTTAGGGATAATAGGAACATCTTGAATATGAGGTGCTTTAAATTGTTTTGTAACGACAATACTAGCTGTTCCGACAGTGTTTAGGTTATTAAAACTTAAAGTAGCGGTTCCGTTTTCGTCTGCTAATTTAGCGTCAAGGAGTTGATTATTAAGGCTAATAGCAATATATGCGTTAGGTTCTGTATTAACAGTAAGAGAGTTCATGCCTATAAATAAATTAGGCAAATAGTTAGCTTGGATTTCGTCAGGCACTCCTGCGTAAGGCATTAAAGAGGGGTCTCCCATTACGTGATAAATTTCCCAATAATATTTTTTCCTAGTGGAGTTTGATTCGTTTACAGCCATATTACCTGCATAAATAATTTCTGCTGCACTTGGGTATGGTATTTCGCCTCTGTCGTGGAATAAATGGTCGTATGCAGCTTGCGAGCTTAGCTCATAAGTAACGGAGGTATTAATTGTAGAGGCAACGCCAACGCTCCAGTAAAAATCTTCGTCCCAATATGTACTATTAGATCCGCCTATATGAACAACAGCTCCTTTTTTATTAGCCCTCAAAAGTGCTTCGCCAAAACATTCTGCTTGTTCAAATTTATTTGATAAACAACAGTTTCCGATGCTGAAAAAATATTTATCTTCATTGGTTAAAGCAGGTATATGGCTTTTTGTGAAGCTAGGATCTGCCCAGCCGGACTCATCGCAATGTGCGGTATAATTTGCGATAGCAACACCTTGCCCAATTTTTTCTCTAATTGCTGCTGCCGATTGTCCAGATTGTGGATATAAATATTTATTTACTTGGTTAAGCCCATGTTCTTCGTTAAAGTAATAATTGTTAGCATAGTTAACTTGACCATTTGCATGAGTAGAACCGAAATTACTATCAACACCTGCAACTAAAACAACTTTACCAAGAAAGTTTGGGTCTGGGAAAGTATATTGCTCGAACATTAAAGTTTTTTCGATTTGTGGATTTAATTGAGCAACATTTGTGGCAGAAAATCTTCCGAAATAAACTTCAGGAATAAAATCAGAGCCTCCATCATATTCGCAATAATACATATCGGATACGTGCTGTGTTCCAATTTGGAAAGACGGAATTTGAGCAACATCTCCAACTAAAAGTACGAATGTCGGTGCAGGGTCTTCTTGTGTTCCAGCATCATATAAGCCTTTTAAATAATTTTTTATAGCAGTATTAGTTGTTCCTATTTCATCGGTATATTTAACCGTAACGTAAAAACCTTTTTTTGTTTTCCATTTAATAAAAGAATTTAAAGCCGATTCAAACATTCTGTCGCTAATGATCACATATTTTATTGGATAATTTGAAACAACGTATTTTGATACAGGTGATTTATAATTCCATAAACTATTATAAGCAGCACCGAAAGCCGGAGAGTATTTGTCGGCTTTTAATTGAGCAGATTTTTGAAAATCTACATTTCTGTAAATAATTTCTGCTTCAATGTTATTCCTAATAATTAGGGTGTTGCTTTCAATATCATAAGAAAATGGGCTAACAGTAATTTGTGCAATTTGTATCCCTCTCATTTTGCTTAATAGTTCAACTTTTACTAGTTCTGTTTCATAAAACTCTTTGTCGGTATAAATTTTAGAGTTTTTGTAAAATTGTAATTTGTCAAAATCATCGCTTTTTGAAACGCTAGGCTGGTTTGGTAAAATTGGCAGTTCTATGCCATACTCGTTAAGATTAATAACTTGTTCTTTAAAACTTAAAATTCTAACTTCAAATTCTGCATCTAAAGGGACTTCAATAAGTTTTGATAAAACCGGTAATTCCGGATTAGAAACTATATTGTCGGGATAATATTCGGGAACAATAAGTCTCGAATAATGATTATCTTTTGTTTTTACAGCAATTACTTCAAAACCTTCTAATTGGGAACTAAAGCTTAGCCCATACTGATTGTCATTAATAATTGTTGCATTTGTTTTTGAGTTTTGAAGATTTACATGAATCTGCGAAAATGAAGCCAAGTAGATAAAAATACTAAGGCTGAAAAAAATAATTCGTTTCATTATAATGATGATTAAAAATATTTTGTAAAATTACAAAAAATATAAGATAACAAATATAGTTGTTAATAATTTTATATAGGTTCTTAATTTTAATTGTTAAGCTGTAATTTTAAATAGATTTTGCTAATGTTTTAAGAATTACTAATTCAAAATTTTATTGTTTGCTTTTAATAAAATTAATAAAGTCTTTGATGTTTTTTTCTTTGTTGTTATTTCCTGGTTCATAAAGTTTTAAAGAATTTATTTTCTCGGGCAAGTACTCTTGCTCGGTATAATTATTTTGGTAATCGTGAGGGTATTTGTAGTTTTTGCCGTAGTCGAGATTCTTCATTAATTTTGTTGGGGCATTTCTTAAATGTAAAGGTACGGGTAAATTACCGGTTTCTTTAACTATAGATAGAGCTTTGTCAATAGCTAAGTAAGCCGAGTTGCTTTTAGGGCTTGTTGCAAGATAAATTGTTGCTTGTGATAAAATAATTCTTGCTTCGGGCATTCCAATTTTTGAGATAGCTTCGAAACAAGCATTTGCTATTAACAGGGCATTTGGGTTTGCTAAACCAATATCTTCGCTAGCCGAAATAATTAATCGTCTGGCAATAAATTTTATATCTTCGCCAGAATCTATCATTCTTGCTAGCCAATAAACGGCTGCATCGGGGTCTGAACCTCTGACAGATTTTATAAAAGCAGAAATAATATCATAATGTTGCTCGCCTGATTTATCATAGATGTTAATGTTTTCTTGAAGTTTTTCGACTATTAATTTATTTGTTACAATAATTTTGTCTTTATCACTGCTAGTGTTAACGATAAGATCAAGGATATTGAATAATTTTCTTGCATCTCCACCCGAAAAACGATATAAGGCATCTTTTTCTTTTATTAAGATTTGGTGTTTTTTTAACTCAATATCTTCGGAAATCGCTTTGTTTATTAGTTTATCTAAATCTTTTTCTTCTAAATGTTTTAAGATATAAAGCTGACATCTCGAAAGGAGAGGGCTTATTACTTCAAAAGAGGGATTTTCTGTTGTAGCACCAATTAATGTAAGCGTTCCGTTTTCTACAGCTGCTAATAGGGAGTCTTGTTGGGATTTACTGAATCTATGAATTTCGTCAATAAATAAGATAGGGTTTGTTTTAGAGAAGAGGTTTGTATTTTTTGCTTTTTCGATTACTTCTCTTACATCTTTTACTCCTGAGTTGACAGCACTTAAATTGTAAAATTCTTTTTTACTTGATTTTGCAATAATATTTACTAGTGTAGTTTTTCCAACACCGGGAGGTCCCCAAAATATCATTGAAGGAATATTTCCTGATTCAATAATTTTTCTTATCGGTGCATTTTCCCCGATTAAATGTTCTTGGCCGACATAATCGTCAATATTTATTGGTCTTAATCTTTCAGCAAGTGGTTTCACAAAAAAAATGTTTTTGTAAAAATACAAAAACATTTTTTTTAAACAAAACTAAGAATAATTGTTGATATAGTTTTATTCAATTATTTTGAAAGCATATTCAAAAGTGCAAATTTTATCTTCTTTTGTTTTAGCACTAACAGTTGAAGCACCGCGTGTATTTACTCCTGTTTGTCCTATTTGTAGAGCAGATTCAAAAATATTAGAATCGCCTCTGGTTTTATTGCCATGACCTGTAATTGTAGCCGAAAGATTAAAAGCCTTGTCGGTTGCAATTAGTTTAAATACTTCGTTTCCGTAAGGAGGACCAAACATTACCAAAGTATTTTGTAAGATTACCGACTCGCCTGGTTCTAACACATATTCGCGTCCGTCAACATCATTAACAGTTGGAATTACAGGATTAATAAAGCCGTCTGGTTGAATATCTATTATATTAAAGAATGATTTTTTTGTTCCAAAGTTTGTAACTTTAATAAGGGCAGTAACACTTATTGAAAATTCTGGTACATCATTTACAAGAATAGAGTTAGTATCTAGATATTCAATTATATCAAAATTTCCATCTTCATATATTTTTGCTTTTACAGGAATTAACTCCATAATTACATCAAACTTTTCGTTGTAATAGTCGAGGTCTTTAATAATTTTTCCTTGCATGAAGTTGTTTAAAGTCGAAGTAACGTCTGTATTTAAAGCATTATTATCGTTGTTAGAAATTTGATTTAATTCTTGGTTGTAGAATGCATTATTAATACTAATAGTTTTTGCTCCTCTAGTTTTTTTGTAAGATAAAAATATTTCAGGATTATCATCTGTTATTTCAATAAAGTTTGATTTTTCAATTTCGTTAACGAGGCTATTTTTCATATCTTCGTCCATATTTTTATCAACTTGGACTTTTAATTTTTGTTCGCTAAATGTTCTTGATTTTACAAAAACCCAAGCACTTTGATTATTTGTAAAGTTCATTCTGTTGTCTAGTTCAATTAGCGAATAGAAATTATTTGTTTTAATAACTTTTCCGGAGTTAAGGATAGCAGTGTTTTCATTTAAGCTAGGGGTTCCTGGTTCAACAAAAACGACAATGCTACCTGGGTTTATTCCAGCAAGTGTACCGCCATTAATTTCGACAAGGGAGTCGGTTTTAACAGAGGTGAGGTTAAAATATTCTTTTTGAGTTTGAAAATTTCCGCCGAATACTTCAAAATCTATATCACCTTCAATAGCTGGGTTTTGATGAGGTGCTTTGTTTGCCATTTCAGCCATTATTCTAGCAAAAACTTGTCTGTATGTATCACCTTCTTTCATTTGAGTAAAAGATTTAAAGATACA
>CAYRQZ010000061.1:14044-15981 GCA_964426585.1 uncultured Bacteroidales bacterium
CAAGAGTCTAAAAACAATAAAATATGTCCGTTTAAACCGAGTTTAATTCTAAATTTAGAAATCCAATCGCCGAGTTCGTCGTCGCGAAAATGTTTTCCCCCCATATATCCTTCTTCCATATTCATTGGGGCGTCGAAACAAACTAAAGCTTCATCTAAACCGTCAATTTCGTCTCCATTATCATCAAAAATTTGGTGTCCATGTCCGCTATAATGTATAACAACATAATCGCCTTTAGAAATTTTTGAATACATGTCAGTTAAAGCATTTTCAATACCTTTTTTTGTTGCTGCTGCATCTTTAAGGTAAGTAATATTGTTTTGTGCGAAGCCTAAGTCTAATAAAGTTTTTTCTATTAGTGGAACATCGTTACCCGCACTGATAGGATACCAGCCAGTAAGGTTTTGGTCGTATTCTCCAATAGCAATTATTAGAGCATACTTTTCAGCTTTTGTTGTCAAGCCAAAACTAAGACCAAACAATATTACAAATGCTAACTTTTTCATGTCTTTAATTTTTTAAGATAAAGAACTGCCACCGAAAAGTGGCAGTAAAAATCTTTTTTAAAATTCGTCAGAATCTGAGCTTGTTTGTTCACTAGAACTTCCTTCTTCAAGTTTTAAAAGAAATTCTTCATTGCATTTTCCAGAAGATTGCCATTGGTATGTTTCGCCCATTGTTCTGCAATAAACTTCTGTATAGCCTTCGGGAAGAAGTACTTGTGAATTTTCCCATGGGTTTAAACGACCTTTGTAAACTTTGTCTATCCATAGGTCAACATAATAACCTGTCCAGTTATCAAATTTAATTAAACAACCACCGCGTGATAAGGCTGGTTTTTGAATTGCTACATCTCCAGAAGGAATAACATATTCAGATGCTCCTCTAGATTTTACAAATTTTTGACCTGTTAAAACGTTTTGTGCGTCAACTGTGTTGGCTAAGAAAAAGAATGCTCCTAGAAGTACTAAGATTGTAATTTTTGATCTCATGGCTAAATTTTTTAAATTGTTATTCATTTTATTTTATTACTAATTTTATGAACATGATTGCAAAATTTGTGCCAGAAATATTTAATTATAGACAAAAAAAAATAAGATTGGTTTAATTTGTTTTTAAAATCTTTTTGATGTTTAATGGTATTATTATTAATTAGGTAAAAAAGCGAGGTTTGGTTTTTGTTAATGGTTTTTGCAAAGAGTAGTGCTTATTTAGTAAAAAATATTAGACATTTAAAAATTATCGATGCAAAGAATTATTCAAGCTTTGACAATAATTTTCAACAATTTTTTATTTGCTTGCATATAATTCGCAATTTTATGCTAAGTTTGAAAAATTGAATTAACATCTTATACTGGATTTTCTAAATTATGACATTATTTGATAGTATAGCTTGGTTTTACGCCCTTTTTTTTAAGCGTCAAACAAAACTGTTTGCCAAAACTATAAGTAAAGTTGAGAATAAATTCGACATTACAAAATACAAAACCATTCTTGATGTCGGTTGTGGTACAGGTGCTATGTTAAAGGTTCTTTATGACAAAGGGCTAAATGGAAAAGGGGTGGACACATCGCGAGGAATGTTACGGCAAGCGAAAAAAAAAACTTAAAACTTTAGCTATAGAATTATTCCACGTTAAAGCGGGTGAAAAACTTCCATTCGATGATAAATCTTTTGATATTGTTTTTGCATCTTATGTTGCGCATGGTTTAGTTCAGGAACAAAGAATAAACTTGTACAATGAAATGAAAAGATTGGCAAAGGAAATTGTAATTATTCATGATTACAACGAAAATCGCCAAATTTTAACAAGCCTTGTTGAATGGATAGAAGCCGGGGATTATTTTAATTTTATTAAAGTTGCTAAAGACGAAATGAGCGGAGTTTTTTCTAATCTAACAGTAATAAATGTCGGAACTAGCGATGCCTGGTATAT
>CAYRQZ010000062.1:0-5953 GCA_964426585.1 uncultured Bacteroidales bacterium
TTATAAGGCTTCCCTATGCTAAAGATTATCTGTAAATAATGAACTTTTTACTCATAGGGAATTTAATATTACTGCCACAATTTGAACTCAACACAGACACAATTGCTCTTCGTAGAACAAAAGAATTGTTCCCTGATTGTGAAGTACTTCCTATAAGCTCAAATGAAATAGCAGTTAATGGTGGTGTCCTAAATTGTATAACTTGGAATATTCGTATTGAAACTTCTGTAAATTTTAACAAATTTCCTAAACAGACACCAAGTCTTTTTGAACAAGAAAAATTTGTATTTGACAAACTAGATTTTTACTTATCTACTTTTGACTATAATTTAATTGCAAAGGGCTTTGAACTTGCTTGGAATAGCAATACTGGGAAAATTGTTGGTGATGGGGATTTTAAAAACATGACTTATCATTTCCTAGATCAAGTTATTGAGAAGAATCCTATACCTCAAAATATAGTTGATAGAACGATAGATTTAATTCTGGAATATATGCAAAGCATAGGACAATATGGTTATGATTTGAGTGAGAACTAAAACATACCGCTATCCGTAAAAAAACACTAAAATTTCTCACTTTTCCGATTGCATTATATTACATTATTTTGTATTTTTGTAACGGAACAAAACAACAATGTTTTTTGAAGTAATTTAGTGTATTTTGTAAGTTTGAATTTCAGGTGTCCAAAAAGAGACCAATGATTTTCAGGCTTTGCAAAACTCTGACTATAAAGCATTTAGGAGTTCTGGGGCGTTCCCCCTCTCTCCGCAAAAGTCCTGAATTTGTTTAGGACTTTTTTTATTCCTTAGGTTTTTGTTTTAAATCAAGATAAACAGGTAAATGGTCGCTATATCCGCCATGATATTTAAAACCGATATAAGTTCTTTTAACTTGCTGACCGGTATATTTTTCGTCTGGTTCCAGCAAAAAGTCAGCACTATAAATATGAGCATCTTCCAGACTTGTGAAAACTTTTCCTTCGCCACTTAACAAAGCCCCTGAAACTATCATTTGGTCTAAAATACCCCATTGCCCTTGATATTTATGTGTGCCTTGTTTTTTTATTACTTGAAGATAATACGAAAGATTGTAAAGTTTATTGCTTTTAATATTGTCGTAAGTAGTTTGGGCTTGTAAACTTTCGGTTAAACTACGGTCGGTAGGGTAGTCGTTCAAATCACCCATTATAATAATATTTGCATTTTTATTAGTTTTAAAAATTGAGTCAGTTGAGTGTTTTACTAAGCCTGCTACATACATCCGCTTTTCTTCTGTCTCAAGTTGCCCACCCCAGCGCGAGGGCCAGTGATTTACAAAAATATGTAAAGTGTCTGCTAAATTTGTTACCCCACAAACATACAAAATATCTCTAGTAGTACCTGTGCCAATATGTTTAGGCCAATTTATAGGTATTGCTTTCTTAGAAATTAAAGTAAAATAATTGCTTCGATATAGTAAGGCTACATCTATGCCTCTAAAATCCGGAGATTCGTAATGAACTATTTTATAATCAGATTTATATAAAGGTGTATTATCTATTAAGTCTTGCAATACTTTGAGATTTTCAACCTCTGCTAAACCTACAAGTTTTGGCATATCCCATTCGCCAACTGCTACAATAACTTTATAAATGTTTCGTAATTTTTCATAGTAGCGTGTTTTTGTCCAATAACGCCCCCCATCTGGAGTGAATTCATCATCATTTTTGTTAGGGTCATTTTCGGTATCAAATAAATTCTCAACATTATAAAACATTATCCTAAAATCAGAATTAATGTTTTCTGGATTGCTGAAGTTGCGAACATTACTTTTATTTGTTTTGCAAGAAGCAAATGCAATTAAGATAACTATAATTAAAAAAATAAGATTTCTCATTGTTAAAGTTTTATTTCCAAAGGTATAAAAAAAATAACCTTAAAGAATAATTTTTAAATATTAATATTATTCTTGCCTCTCAAAAGCTCCTAAGTCAGGTTTATTGTCAATTAATCTGCTGTTTCCAAGTTGATCTGTTGGCACTTGTTGACTAATATTTAACTTCCCTGCATCTTTCGCTGGCGATAGTGTGTCTAATTCATAGTTAAAAGGCTTTGTGATTTCTTTGAATTTTGGACTTTCGTTCCAAATATTATTTATAAAGAAATCTGTTCCTTCCAAATCCTCATATTTCTTTTGCTTGATGAGGCAATTATCAAATCGGAAATTTGAAAGGCTACGGTTGTCAAAATCTAAAGCAAGCTCATTATCTCTTGAACCGTAAATAATACAATTCCCAAAATAGGCATCTTTCAAATCTCTGTATGACGTTTGAACTACTCCGTTAGCGTCTCTGTAATTGTAATAATTATTTAATATTAATTGTGGCGTTTGTCTGTTTCCAACCCAATAATTTGCCAATGTACAATGCAGAAACCTGTAATTACCACCAATTAAACAGGCTACATTATATTGTCCGCTATTTGAAAATACACAATTTTCGGCTTCGATTGTCGCCCCTAAAGCATAAAGTCCAATAATTTTGGAGTTTTCAATGTTGGTGGATTTTAATTTTACCGTAGGATTGCCTGGCGTAACGCACGAGTCAACTTGTAAACCTATAATTGAATTTTTTATGTCGGCAAAATATATCTCAGAATTTTTAGAACCTGCTAATAAATGTATTCCACCAAAAATTCCAGTAGTATTATTATTGTTATCTTCCAGAAATGCACCCCATTGGCCAGCTAGCTCAGAATAGTATGATTCCAACCTATCGCCTGTAAATAAAACTCTATTATCTTTATCCCCATGAACTTTTATACTGCCTTTAACAAAAAGTGAAGAGCCTCTGTGAAAATAAATTTTAGCTCCTTGACTAATTGATAATGTAACATTTTCTTCGACCAATGTCGAATTGTAAATTAATACAGGTTTTGCTTCTGTCCAACAAGTGTCGTTTGTTATATATTTACCATTTAGCAAAGTAACATTTTGCCCAAAGGCGACCAACTTAACATTTTGCACATTTCCATTTAAGATAAATACAACAGAATCTTCTTCAACTAAATTATTTTCGCTTGGGTTTATTGTTGCTTCTACAAAGATAAATATAGAATCTCCACCTGCTAATTCATAATTTTCAATATTATTGACAGGAAAACCATCAATATTTAAACGATATACCGAGTTTGAGCCTCCTGCTAAAAAAATCTTATTTATTAATACAGATTTTGTTGGGTTAGAATTTTTTATTGTAAAAACTTGAGTAGCACTCCCTTTAGCTGTGAAAATTGTATCAAACTGAACAGTGTCGGTCGAAAACATTAATTTATCATTTGGGTTTGTTGAAAACGGAGTTTTCTGGCAAGAATTATTTAGAACAAACAAAATAATTAAACCAAGTATGAAGAATATAATTATTACAATTTTTCTGAACATTATTTTTATTAGTTTGAACGGTTTAGCTCAAAATTTATTTTATAATAATGAGATAACTGTAATTATTTAATAAGAGTAACTGTTCCACTTTTTTCGTGTGGCTTACCAGTAAAGTCTACGAAATTTGCATACCATCTATACATGCCGTTTGGGAGAGTTTTATCACCGTTTTGAATATTTCCGTTATGAGTTCCATCCCAAGCCATTCTTATTGGGTTTTCTTCGTCCCAGATGTTTGTATCGAAAACTTTTATCCCAAAGCGGTCATAAATAACAAAATAAAATTGCTTCTTATCGATGCCGTGCCCTAATACATAAAAATAATCATTTATGCCATCACCGTTAGGAGTAAATGCTTCTGGTGCATAAAATGCATATTCGTCGTGCACTCTTACTTTTTTATGAATAGAATCAATACATTCGAATTGGTTTTTTGTAATTAAAGTAATATCAAATTCACCGACAGAACTATAAGTATATCTACGAGGATTTTTATTTTCACTCCAAGCATCAGGTGTTTCGCCGTCTCCAAAATCCCAAAAATAAGAAACCCCACCTTCGGTAAAGTTTTCTACAATAATTTCGGCGTTCATTATCGAAACTAATTCTGGGCTAGCTGTAAACTCAGCTCTTGGAACTGGGTGGATAAATATTAAATTATTATATTTTTTAAGTTTTTTACAACCCCATTCTGTCCAAGCTGTTAATGATACTGAATAATTTCCGGTTTTGTCATAAGTATGCTTTGGATTTTTTTCAACCGAAAAACCACCATCTCCAAAATCCCATAGATATGTATTATTTGAATCTTGGTCTGACTGTGTGAAAAAGAAAGTACCAGGAGGGCACGAACTTGTTTTATCAGCAAAAAACGAAACTTTTGGAGATTCATGAACAACAACATAAATAGAATCTTTGTCTGTTGGCGAGCCACAGTCGTCTGAAACTGTAAAAGTATAATAACCTGTACTATCTGGTTTAAATGTAAAAGGCGAGTTGACTATCCCATAACTTGGCAAACTAATTAAATATGGCCCATCATTACCGCCACGGTATTCTAATTCCACGGTAATTTCATCTCCAATACAAATGTCATCATGTGAGCTTGTAACTCCATCTATTGTGATTGGGGGGTTAACTTTTACTTGTACAGTTCTAATAGGACCGAAGCAACCTCTCATATCGGTTGTTACTAGTTGATATGTTGTTGTTATTACTGGGCTTACATCTAGATCTGCACCGTGCCAAGTGGTTCCGTCGCTTCCACTCCATACAAATGTGTATGGACCTAAGCCTCCTGTCGCTGCAACATTAGTTGTAAATGATTCTCCAATACAAATATGTCCGTTCCAAGGTAGGGTAACATAAACTGCTTCGGGTTGGTCTACAAATGCCATTGCTATATGTTCACACCCGTTTGCATCATTAACGGTAACTGTATAATATCCAAAACCTACTCCTAACGAGTCTAAGGTCATTCCATTACTCCAATGATATTCATAAAAATCACCAAATTCATTTGTGAAAGGAACTCCACCTGCGGCTTCAACTTGAACAAAACCATCAATATAGCCGTAGCAAGTTGTCGGACCAGAAAAAGTGCTGATATACATTGTGTCGGGTTCGGTAATAACAAAATCAGCATGTCCTTCACAAGCATATAAATCTGTTAAGGAAACAGTATAGTTACCTGCACATAGGTGCTCCCACGTATCTGTCGTACTTCCCCAATCCATTATAAATGGCGGAATGCCGCCAGTAATATTCAATACTGCACTTCCTTCACAAACGCCATGACATAAAATATTCTCAACAGATACGTCAATAGAAATAGGTTGACTAACAATTACTGTTGTTGTTTGAGCAGGAAAAGTACAATGATTAGAATCATATACAGTAACGCTATATTGTGTTGTAATTAAAGGGCTTACTGTTCTATCTGCAATATTGTTTGTTGCATCATCAGACCAAGTGTAAGTATAAGGTGGAATACCTCCGTTGGCTAAAACACTAATTTCTGCTTGGTCGCCGTAGCATATACCTTGATTTGGAGAAATGTGATAAGTGAATTGTGGCGGATTATTTACAAAAGTTGTTGCATAGCCTGTGCAGCCATTTGCGTCTGTAACAACAACAGAGTAGTTGCCCGAAATTAAGTTTGTCATACTGGCACCTGGTATATAACCGTTCCACTCAAAATTGTAATCTGGTGTTCCGCCTGTTGCAATAGCTGTTACTTGTCCATTATTTAAATTATAGCACGTAATATCTGTGGTTTCAATACTAACCGAAACAGAAGGAACTTGTGTAATAGTTACGCATTTTATAAGTTGACAACCACTAGCAAGGTCGGTAACTGTTAAACAATAATTTCCTGGCATTGAAACTTGAATACCTGGAGCAATAGAACCAGTTGACCATTCGTACATAAAAGGACCTGTGCCCGAAATCAAATTAAATTGGGCAGCTCCAGTGCCTCCTACGCAAATCGTTGGAGTGTAATTTATATTAAAATCAAAATCGCCTTCAACAA
>CAYRQZ010000062.1:6053-12300 GCA_964426585.1 uncultured Bacteroidales bacterium
AGGTACCTGAAACTTATACCACATATCTTTTGTACTCGCTGTATACCCTCCGCAAGTTGGAAGCGGTAAATCAGAAGATGTTACGGCTCCATTAAAATTAACATTAGTAAAAAACATATCACCGCATGAACCATAAACATCAATGGTTATGGTTTCTGCATTTGCACAATTTGATTGAACAAATGTAAACTGCGATAAGCCTACGAAGATAAGAATTATTAGTGTTGAGAGTGTTTTTCTCATAATGCTTTAATAATTATTATTATTTATTAATTCAGCAAATTTAACAAATCTATTTAAAATGCCTTAAAAATACAAAAAAAAAATTAAAAAAATTAAAAATTAAATAGTATTGTGAATAATATTCGTGTTTTTAATGTATTTAAGACTGATTATTTCTCTTTTGGTTGCTTGTTTATAAAGTTTTTTTAAATTTAAATTTCTATTGATAATAAGGGTGTCAATTTGACAAAATTCAATTTTTAAATGCGACAAATTGACAGTATTTAGGAACTGGTTTATTATTTGTTGAATATTTAAAAAAAAATAAATATGAATTTGAATGAATATACTTTAAAAGCACAGTCGCTTATCGAAACTTCAGTTATTAAAGCTAAAGAATTTAAAAATCAAGCTATAGAAACTGGACATATTTTGTTAGCTTTGTTATCTGAAAATGATAGCATTATAAATGTTTTTTTATCAAAATTAGAAATTAATATAAATAATTTTGAGTCCACTGCCCTAAGTATTGTAAATTCTTACCCGAAAGTTGAAGGTGGTGAGCCGTATTTATCGTCCGATTTACAAGAAGTTTTAAATAATTCGCAAAAATTTAAAACCGAAATGGCTGATAAGTTTATTTCTGTAGAGCACATTATTTTAGCACTTAGTCATTCTAAAGATATCGTTGGACAAATGATGCGTGATTCTGGGTTTAAGACTGATTTTGTTAAAAAAGCTATTGTTGATTTGCGTAAAGGTTCCAAAATTAATTCACAGTCTGCCGAAGATTCTTACGATGCGTTAAACCGATATGCAATTAATTTAAACGAAAGAGCTCAAATGGGTAAGCTAGACCCAGTGATAGGACGTGATGATGAAATTAGAAGAGTTTTGCAAATTTTGTCCAGACGAACAAAAAACAATCCTTTACTTATAGGCGAGCCTGGGGTTGGAAAAACTGCTATTGCAGAAGGGTTAGCACACCGAATTATCAAAGGCGATGTGCCCGAAAACTTAAAATCTAAAATAATTTATTCCTTAGATATGGGCTTATTAATTGCTGGTGCAAAATATCAAGGCGAATTTGAAGAAAGGCTTAAATCTGTAATTAAAGAAGTGCTGGCTTCGGAAGGAGAAATTATTTTATTTATTGATGAAATTCATACTTTAATAGGAGCAGGAAAAACGCAAGGAGCTATGGATGCTGCTAATATATTAAAACCTGCCTTAGCACGTGGCGAACTTAGAGCTATTGGTGCAACTACTTTGAACGAGTTCCAAAAATATTTCGAACAAGATAAAGCTTTAGAAAGAAGGTTTCAGTCTATTTTAATAGAAGAACCTGATATTTTAAGCTCTGTATCAATTTTGCGAGGACTAAAGGAAAGGTATGAATCTCATCATAAAGTTAGAATTTTGGATGAGGCTATTGTTGCTGCGGTTGAGTTGTCGCATAGATATATTACTGAAAGATTTTTACCTGATAAGGCAATTGATTTAATTGACGAGGCTGCCTCTAAATTAAGACTCGAAGTGAATTCTGTTCCTGAGGAAATTGATGTATTAAATCGTAAAATTCAGCAGTTAGAAATTGAAAAAGAAGCGATAAAACGAGAAAATGATACTAAAAAACAAAATGATATCGAGCTACAACTATCTAATTTGTGCGAAGAACGTAATATTTTAACCGCAAAATGGAAAGAGGAAAAAAATATTATTGATAAAATTCAAAATGAAAAACAAAGAATTGAAAACTTTAAATTAGAAGCCGAACAAGCCGAACGTAAAGGTGATTACGGGAAAGTTGCCGAGTTTAGGTATGGCAAAATTTCGGAGAGCCAAAAAAATATAGAAGTTCTTAAAACCCAACTCGAAACTTTGCAAGCCGAGCACGCCCTTGTTGACGAAGTTGTCGGAGCTGACGATATTGCCGATATTGTTAGTAAGTGGACAAGGATACCTGTGAGTAAAATGATTTTAAGCGAAAGAGAAAAACTTATTAATTTAGAAGCTGAATTACATAAAAGAGTAATAGGGCAAGAAACTGCAATTGGTGCCGTTGCCGATGCTGTGCGAAGGTCTAGAGCTGGTTTGCAAGATGCTGGAAAACCTATTGGCTCATTTATTTTCTTAGGTTCAACTGGTGTTGGCAAAACTGAACTCGCAAAAGCATTAGCCGAATTTATGTTCGACGACGAAAGTATGATGACAAGAATTGATATGAGCGAATATCAAGAAAAACATAGCGTTTCTAGATTAATTGGAGCACCCCCTGGATATGTTGGTTACGACGAAGGAGGGCAACTTACCGAAGCTGTTAGACGTAAGCCTTACTCTGTTGTTCTTTTAGACGAAATCGAAAAAGCTAACCCTGATGTGTTTAATATTCTTCTTCAAGTATTAGATGACGGCAGGCTTACTGATAATAAAGGAAGAACTGTTAATTTCAAAAATACAATAATTATAATGACCTCAAATATTGGCTCGCAATTTATTCAAAGCCAAATTAATGAAGATAATTTTAATGAACAACTCGCTAAAAATCAAGTAGTACAAGCATTAAAACAACACGTGAGACCCGAATTTTTGAACAGAATTGATGAGATAATTATGTTTACTCCTTTAAATTCTCAACAAATTTATGATATTGTAAAATTACAAATTTCTAAATTAGAAAATAAACTAAAAAATGCAGGCTATGAATTCGAAATTTCTGAAAAAGCAATTAAAACTATTGCAAAACTTTCATTCGACCCAAATTATGGTGCTAGACCTGTAAAAAGATTTATTCAAAAAGAATTAGAAAATAAAATCGCGAAGTTTATTATTAGTGAAAGTGATGAGAAAAAATCTATTAAAGTAGATGCAAAAGATGAATTAATTATTATAGAATAAATATTTGATGCAACTATTTTGCTTGATAAAACGTTTTATTACAAAGCTTTTTAAGCTTGCGGCAATTATTTTAAAGTAAAGTAAAAGAGGCTGTCAAATTTGGCAGCCTCTTTATTTTAGAAATATTTAATTAATATTATTGTTTTAATTTATTTCTAAGGTATAATACATTCTAGCCTGAATGCCAGACAATTTCTTAACATCTTTAATTATTTGCCAGAATTTATAATTTTCACCTAAGGTTTCTTTAATAATTTTTTCGGAAACATTTTCGTTCATGCTTTTTAGTATTTGATCCATGAAATCTTCTTTTGTTGGATATTCAATAATTCGGTAATCGCCTAAATCTGCAAGCTCAACTGCTTTTTTTACTGCTGCGTCTAGTCCACCTATTTCGTCAACTAAGCCAATTTCGATTGCATTAAGTCCGCTCCAAACCCTGCCTTGCCCAATTGAATCAACTTCTGCCTTTGACAATCCTCTACCCTCAGCCACTTTTGTTATAAATACTTCATAAAAATCTTCAACTTGGCGTTGTATAAAATCGGTTTCGCTTGGTGTAAATTTGCGAGTGATTTGACCAAAATCAGAATGAGCATTTGTACCTACTCCGTCAACAGTGATGCCTAGGGTTTGGGTCATTAATTTTTCAATATTTGGAACCATGCCGAAAACACCAATAGAACCTGTTATTGTGTTAGGTAAGGCAAAAATATAATTTGCCGGACACGAAATATAATACCCTCCCGATGCGGCAAGATTACCCATAGAAACTACTACTGGTTTTTTCTCTTTTGTTAAATTAACTTCTCGCCAGATAATATCCGAAGCTAAACCAGAACCTCCAGGAGAGTTTACTCGTAAAACCACAGCTTTAATATTATCATCTTCGCGAACTTTACGGATAATTTCAGCCAACCAGTCGCCTCCAATAGAGCCTTCTGCTTTGCCTCCATCAACAATATCACCTTCTGCAAAAATTACAGCAATTCTATTTTTTGATTCATTCTTTTTTAAACTAATCTTTGCCCCCGAATATTTTGCAATATCTATCATAAAGTCTTCTGGCTTTTCTTCTGTACTCGCTTTTGTTTTTAGTTCGGCTAAAACCTCATCGTAAAATTTAATTCCATCAATAAAACCATATTTTAAGGCCGTTTCAGCATCATAAACCCATAAACTGTCAGCAATAAGGTTTAATTTAACAACTTCAATATTTCTAGATTTAGAAATTTTTAAACACATATCGTCCCAGATACTTTGAATTAAGGTTATTGTTTGAAGTTTACTAGCTTCGCTCATTTTATCAGCAAAAAATGGTTCTACAGCTGACTTAAACTGCCCATGTCGAAAAATTTGAGCTTCTATACCTAATTTGTCTAAGGCGCCTTTATAAAACATTACTTGTGAGTATAAGCCTTTCCAATCCATTGAACCTTGCGGATTTAAGTAAATTTGGTCGGCAACCGATGCTATATAATAAGCTTTCTGAGTATAGCCTGATGAATAAGCAATTATAAATTTACCCGATTCTTTAAAATCTAAAAGTTTGTTGCGAATTTCTTCAATGCTCCCCATGCCAGCTGGTACTGAGCTTAAATCTAAATAAATTCCCTTTATCCTTTCATCTTTTTTTGCTTTTCCTATCGTTTTTAAAATAGTATTTAGTCCAATTAATTTAGTAGATTTCATAGAGAGAAAATCGAAATTACTTAACGGATTATCAGAAGCTTTATCAGGAATGTCGCTCGATAAACTCATGCTTAATATCGAATTGTCTTTAACAATGACTTCTGTTTTTCCAACTCCCGATAATAGTGAAGAAAAAATTAAAAACGATATAACAACAAAAATTATAAATGCTAAAACTCCACCAACTATGGTTGCTAAGGTATATTTAAAAAATTCTTTCATAAAATAAAATTTAGGTTAATATTTTTTGTAAAGTTAATCTTGTTTTCTTAAATTATTGAATATTAACATAAAATTAATAAAATTATTTTAAACATGATTGTGAATAGCCTTTTAAAGCCTCAAGCTTATTTTCAAAATTTGACTTGTTTTTATCTTTATATAATGCACCTTCCCAATTGCCATACATTGGATTTGGAAGAATTATAAAAGATTTTCCAAATTCTTCTTTAAGCTCATCAACGTTTGCAAATCCATAATCTAGGTCTCTTTCATCTAAATAGCTGTCAAAATCAGCCAAATTATCGCCTACTAATAAAATAATATTAAATCTTCTAGCAACATCTTGCCTTCTGCTATCTTTGTTACTTTCGTCAATTTTTGGATAGTAATTTAAAATATCCACCTCAGGAAATCCTAAACTCTCTAAATTCCTTTTTGTTGCTGCTATTTCGTCCTGTTTTCTATTTGTGATATAAACTATTTCAATATTTTTAGACTTTAAAAAATTTAAAAAGTCTAAAGCACCCGGAATAGCACAAGCCGAAGACATCTCTGTCCACTCTTTCCATGTTTCTTTTGTGAAATTTGTCTTGTTTTCGATCAAATAGGCTTCGTAAAATGAGTTGTCAATTAATGTTTCGTCTAAATCAAAAATTACTGCAGGAGGCTTAGAATTATTTGCTTTTTTTAAATTATTTTCGACAGCAATTTTTGCATAATTAAATGCCTGATAGCAACAAGCTCGATATTCACCCGAAGTTTGAACCCATAAAGTGGCATTTAGTAAATAGTCAGAATTTTCGGTTTTTTCAATAGAATTAGGACTTGCCTCAGACTTTTGTTTGCTCTCAGAATTGCACGAATATATTATTACTGTAATTAGTAATAGTAAATAAATTTTTTTCATTAGCATAAATTTTTAATTAGAATAACAAAGATAGAATAAATTTGGGAATTATAAATTATAAACTTTTAACTAAATTTCAATTTTATTGGCACACGGATTTCACGCTGATTTTTTCATTTAAATCTGCGTTTATCTGTGTTTATCTGTGGTTTATCTGTGTTGAGCTTTCTCATCTGTGTCATCTGTGTTCTATTGTTGGCACGCGGATAAAACGGATAGCTTCGTTAGCGTTGATTTCACGCCGATTTTTTATTTAAATCTGCGTTTATCTGTGTTTATCTGTGGTTTATCTGTGTTGAGCTTTCT
>CAYRQZ010000062.1:12400-15628 GCA_964426585.1 uncultured Bacteroidales bacterium
CATCTGTGTCATCTGTGTTCTATTTTTCATTTTCAATTCTTAATTCTTCATCTCGTCATTTATACCAAACCAATTATTTTTGCCGTTATAAACTTCTATGATTATTTTTGTAAAAAATAAACGTGAGAAGATTCTTTTTAATAATATTACTCTTTAGTTTACAAGCGATTGTATATTCTCAAACTCTTATTAATTTTAGGAGTAAAGAAATATTATTAAATCAAGACAGTATTAAACTCGACAGTTTGAGTGTAGTTTCTAACAGTATTCAAATTAAAGATTGCGAAAATAACATTTTAAGTTCCGAAGATTATTATTTTGACTTTGAACACTCAACAATAATTTTTAAGAATAAACCAAGTTGCCAAAAACTTAATATTTCGTACAGAGTTTTTCCAACAAATTTTTTTGAACCAAAAGCAATTATAAAAAAAGAAGATTTTCTTTTGTCTGTGCGTGATACAAATCAAAAATATGAGCTTATATTTAATCCCGAAGATTATAAATCTCATGTAAATCAAACTAATTTAACTCGAAAAGGCAGTATTAGTCGCGGCGTTGGTTTTGGAAATAATCAAGATGTTATTCTTAACTCGGCTATGAACTTGCAATTAGACGGGCAATTAAGCGACAATTTATTTATTCAAGCCGGGATAAGCGACAATAATATTCCTATTCAACCTGATGGAAATACTCAACAAATTCAGGAGTTTGATAAAATTTTTATTAAAATTTATAACGATAAATTTGCTGTTAATGCCGGCGATTTTGAATTACATAAGCCCAAAGGATATTTTTTAAACTATAATAAAAAAGCTCAAGGCGCTAATATTGCTTATAATGATTCAATAAATTTTAAATCGGGAAAAAAGGCAAGTATAAAAACTCAAGTTAGTGCTGCGGCAACAAAAGGAAAGTTTCGCCGTCAAGAAATTGCGGGAGTTGAAGGAAATCAAGGTCCATATAAACTTGTAGGGGGAAATAACGAACAATATATAATTGTTTTAGCCGGGAGCGAAAGAGTTTATATTGACGGAAATCTTTTGGATAGAGGCTTTGACAATGATTATGTAATTGATTACAATCTTGGCGAAATTTCTTTTTCTGCAAAACAAGCTATAAATAAAGACAAAAGAATTATTGTTGAGTTTGAGTATTCCGACAGAAATTATTCCAGATTTTTAATTTCCGGCTCAACAGAATTTAGCTCAGAAAAATCTAAATTTTGGTTAAATTTTTATGACGAAAGTGATAATAAAAATCAAGCTTTCGACCAAACTATAAGTTTAGAAGACAGATTTATGCTCTCACAAATTGGCGATAATATTGATATGGCTTTAATTCCCGGTTTTGACTCTATTGATTATGTTTCTTCCGAAATTAGATATGAATTAAAAGACACTATTGTTAACGGAATTGTTTTCGACTCAATTTTTGTTTATAGCACTAATCCCGAATTGGCTTATTATAGATTAAGTTTTGCTTTTGTGGGGCAAGGCAAAGGTTATTATAAAAAAGGAGTGTCGGTAGCTAATGGCAGAGTTTATGAGTGGGTCGCACCTGTGAACGGAGAACCACAAGGAGATTATATGCCATATAGACTTATTGTAACTCCAAAAAAATCTCAACTAATTAATGCCGGTGGCGAAATTGAAATTGGAAAAAAAACTCAACTTAATTTCGAAGCTGCTTTTAGTAAAAACGATATAAATACCTTTTCTAAATTAGATTCGGAAGATGATAATGGCTATGCTTTAAAATTTGGAGCGAAACAAGCTTTTATTAAAACAAAAGAGATATGGTTTGGCGTATTCACCGACTATATGTTCTTGCAAAAAGATTTTAGAGCAATAGAAAATTTTAGAGAAACTGAGTTTACTAGAAATTGGAATTTAAACGAAATGTATTCTAATCAAAATGAAAATAATTTGACAGGCGGAATTTTATACACCGACAAAAAACGAGGAAGTGCAAATTTAGCATCTTCATTTTTAGATAGAACAAGTATTTACAGAGGCTTGCAAAATATCGCAAATGTAAATTTAAAATTAAAAACTTGGATTATCGATGGAAAAGCTTCTTTCCTTCAAAACTCTGATTATATTGCAAATGCTGAGTTTTTAAGACATAATTTAATTGTTAAGAAAAATTTTAAATATATTGTTATTGGTTTAGGCGAAGCTGCCGAAGACAATACACGGAAAAGTATTTCAAATCAAGATTTAAGTTTGAATAGTTTTAAATTTAATTCTTACGAAGCTTTTATCACTAGCCCTGACAGTGCAATTTTTAAATTTAAGGCGGATTACAAGTATAGAGAAGATTTTTTACCTAAAAATAATGAGTTTAACTTATCTAGCAATTCGCAAGATTTTAACTTCGGAACAAGCTATGACAAAAACCCAAATCATAAATTCAAATTAGAGGCAAATTATAGAATTTTAGACGTAAACGACACAAGCCTTTATAAAGGCAGTCCCGAAAATAATACAACAGGCAGGGCAGAATATAATTTTAGGCTATGGAAAGGAATGATTTCTTCGGGAAATTTTTATGAAATAGGTTCGGGCTTAGAAAGAAAAACCGAATTTTCTTATGTGGAAGTAGCACCAGGACAAGGAGTTTACACTTGGACAGATTACAATAATAATGGCATTCAAGAATTAGATGAGTTTGAACTTGCTCATTTTATCGACCAAGCAAATTTTATTAGAATTATCAACCCAACTGCCGAGTATATTAAGACTTATTCAAATCAAATTAGCCAAAGTTTAAATATAAATCCGTCTGTACTTTTGCGAAATAAGAAAGGCTTTTTAAAGTTTTTGTCTAAATTATCAAATCAAACAGCATATTCGGTTTCACAAAAAAACACTTCATCAGAAATTTTAGACTATGCAAACCCATTTCAAAATAATATAGAAGACGGAAATCTTGTAAGTCAAACATCAACAGTGAGAAATTCCTTTTCGTTCAATAGAGGCAATCCCAAACTAGGGGCAGATTATATTCTTAATTTGAATAATAACAAGTTATTGCTTGTTTCAGGTTTTGATACTCGAAAATTATTGGTACACACCTTGCAATTACGCTATAATATTTCGGCTAAAATAGGATTGCAAAATAAAATTTCAAATACAGAAAAGTATTATAATTCAGAATATTTTGGAACAAAAAATTATGAAATAAACATTTTAAACAATGAGTTTGAATTAAGTATTATGCCAA
>CAYRQZ010000063.1:0-15557 GCA_964426585.1 uncultured Bacteroidales bacterium
AGAAACAGCTTCTAGATTAATTGAAGAAATTAAAATAAGAATTGACACAATTCTTAATATTGGTTTATCTTATTTAAGCTTAAATCGCCTGTCCTCTACTCTATCGGGTGGCGAATCGCAAAGAATAAATTTAGCATCAATTATTGGTTCAGGCTTAGTAGGTTCGCTTTATATTCTTGATGAGCCTAGTATAGGACTACACTCACGCGACACACAAAATTTAATAAAAGTTCTTAAAAATTTGCGAGATAAAGATAATACTGTAATTGTTGTTGAGCATGACGAGCAAATTATTAGAGCGGCAGATTATATTATTGATATAGGACCTTATGCGGGTGTTTATGGCGGGGAAGTAGTTTTTGCCGGTAGTCCGGAAGAAATGTTAAAAACAAGCGATACTCTCACCGCAAAACATCTTAGAGGAGAGCTTAAAAATCCAAAACGAGAATTTCCAAGTAAATGGAAAAATTTTATCGAACTTACAGGTGCAAGAAATAATAATTTAAAAAATTTAAATGTTAAATTTCCACTCGGTATTATTACAGTTATTACCGGTGTTAGCGGTTCGGGAAAATCGAGTTTGATAAAAGGAGTATTATATCCAGCTCTAAAAAAACAACTCGGACAAATGGCTGAAATAACACGCGATTACACAAGTCTTTCAGGCGATTATAAACTTTGCAACGGAATTGAATATGTTGACCAAAACCCAATAGGTAAATCCTCGCGTTCAAATCCTGCTACATATATAAAAGCTTATGATGAAATTAGAAAACTTTTTTCTGAACAAAAACACGCAAAAGCTAATGGATTAAAACCTTCGCACTTTTCTTTTAATGTTCCGGGTGGGCGCTGCGAAACGTGTAAGGGCGAAGGCGAAATTACTGTCGAAATGCAGTTCATGGCTGATGTTCATTTAGTTTGTGAAGTCTGCCATGGGAAAAAATTTAAAGATGATGTTCTTGATATAAAATACAGAAATAAAAACATTCACGAAATTTTAGAAATGCCTATTGTTGAAGCTGTCGAATTTTTTGGCGAAAGCAATAATAGAACTGAGAAAAAAATAGCAACATTACTACAAAATTATATAGATGTCGGACTCGACTATGTGAAACTTGGACAATCGTCAAATACACTCAGTGGCGGCGAAAGTCAAAGAATAAAACTTGCTTCGTATTTAAGTTTAGAAAAGGACAGCCCAAGTATTTTTGTTTTTGATGAGCCTACAACAGGGCTTCACTTTCATGATATTGGTAAATTGTTACTAGCTTTTGAAAAATTGAGAAATAAAGGACATACTCTCATTATTATAGAACATAATCCTGAGGTTATAAATTTTGCAGATTGGATAATTGATTTAGGTCCAGAAGGAGGCGAAAAAGGCGGGAATATAGTTTTTGAAGGCACCCCTGAAAATCTAAAAAAATCTAATACAATTACAGGAAACACACTGTTGTCCATGTAAGTTTGACAGTTTTGAATATTTAAAAAAAGTTTAGGTAATATATTACATCATATAATTTGGTACAAAATAATTAAATATTTATTTTATTTAGAAACTCCTTTATAATTTTAGCATGGTCAAAAGCCAAGTCTGGCAAAGAGTTAAAATCGAACCAAGCTAATGCTTTAGCATCATCATTAGCAATTGCTAATTCAGGTTGGTCGCAATAAGCATAATAAATCATACTAATAGTTCGACCACGAGGATCTCGTCCTGGATCACCATAAAAACCAAACTCTTTAAATTTTAAATTCTTTAAAGAAGTTTCCTCTAAAACTTCTCTTTCTACCGATTCTAATATGGTCTCTTCCATCTCAATAAATCCACCAGGCAAAGCCCAAAAGTCTTTAAATGGTTGATTTAACCTTTTTATAAGTAAAAGTTTTTTTTCTTTTCGTGAAATTATAATTGCATCAACAGTATTTGAAGCTTTTGGATATTCATAAGTATATTTCATGTTATTCATAATTATAATTTTCATTAAAAATATAATTTACACGATTTGCAAGGACTTCGACATCAATAATATTCATTAAAATTAAATTTGTTAAAATTTTATTTGCCTGAGCGCTATTCACTCCTGTAATTTTCATAAATTTAGATTTAGAAATGCTTTTATTAATTTTAATTTCTTTTAATAAAAAAGCTATATTATCATCAAAATTGATTTTAACGCCTTTTATTCCATTTTGTTTTCGTTTCCAAACTTCAATTAAAGTTTTAGGTGCAATAATATTTTCATCAGCAACTCTAAAATATGCTTTAAAAACTCCATCATTATCGGGTGTAGTATGAGGTTTTGAAAGACTTTCTGAAATAATAATTTCAAGAATTTGTTTTCCTTGAATATTATGATTCATAACAGAAAATTCAATTGATGGTTTACAGAATATTAAAGAAGCTGTTTCAATCATAAAATATTCTTCATCAGAATTAACGCCCGCGATACTTCCATTATCTCTAACCCCTATCAACAAACTTCCGCCTTTTGTATTAGCAAAAGCGCAAAGCGACCTAGCAATTTTTTTTGAATCATTTATAGAGTGCTTAAAATCAAGATTTATTCCTTCGCCTTGTTTAATTCTTTCAAATATTTTATCATTATTTAGCATTTTACAAAAATATAAAAAAAAGACTGCTGAAAACTCTTAGCAGTCTTAAAAATTGGGTTAAAAATTTTTATTCAAATTTTTTAAATGATTTTTTTATTAACTCGATAGCAGTTCTTAGTTGATCTTCAGAAATAATTATTGGGGGTGCAAATCGAATAATATTTCCGTGTGTAGGTTTAGCTAAAATGCCATTTTCTTTCATTTCCATGCAAATGTCCCAAGCTGTTTTGCCGGGTTGATTGCGAATAACAACAGCATTAAGTAATCCTTTACCTCTAACAAGTTCAATCATTTCTGATTTTATATTATTCATTTCATTACGAAAAATTTCACCAAGATATTCAGCTTTTTCGGCAAGTTTTTCATCTCTAACAACTTCAAGAGCAGCGGTAGCAACTTTTCCTGCTAAAGGGAAACCGCCAAAAGTAGAGCCGTGTTCGCCAGGTTTTATTGTTAGCATAATGTCGTCGTCGGCTAAAACTGCAGAAACAGGGATAACACCACCTGAAAGAGCTTTTCCCAGAACAACAATATCTGGTCGCACATTTTCATGATCGCAAGCTAATAGTTTACCTGTTCGAGCTATACCAGTTTGAACTTCATCTGCAATAAATAAAACATTATGTTTTTTACAAATTTCGTTAGTTTCTTTTAAATAACCCTCGTCAGGTACAAAAACACCTGCTTCGCCCTGAATTGGTTCAAGAATAAATCCTGCAATAGTTTTTCCGTGTTCTTCTAATACTTTTTCCAAAGCTTTTGTATCGTTATAAGGAATACGAATAAAACCAGGAGTTAATGGACCATAATTAGCATAAGAATCAGGGTCGCTTGACATTGTTATTATTGAAATTGTACGTCCGTGAAAATTACTTTCGCAACAAACAATTTTAACTTCTTCATTAGGAATTCCTTTTTTTACAACTCCCCAACGACGAGCCAACTTTAAGGCAGTTTCAACTGCTTCGGCACCAGTATTCATTGGTAAAACTTTATCGTAACCAAAATAGTCGGTTATAAACTTTTCGTAATCTCCTAAAGTAGAATTATAAAAAGCACGTGAGGTTAAAGTAAGCTTTTGAGCTTGCTCAACTAAAGCTCCAACAATCTTTGGGTGACAATGACCTTGATTAACAGCCGAATAAGCACTCAAAAAGTCGAAATATTGTTTTCCTTCAACGTCCCACAAAAAAGCTCCTTCTCCTCTATCTAATACTACAGGTAGTGGATGATAATTATGTGCACCATATTTTGCTTCTAAATCTATAAACTCTTGAGAAGTCCTTTTTACCACGTTTGACATATTAATTTATTTTTAATTTAACATTATTTGATTTGAAAACAAAAATGTAAAGTTTTTATCAAAATAAAAAACTTAATACTCAGTTTTTAGAATAATGTGTTATTTAACATAAACTAATAAATTTAGCAAATTATTGAAATCATCACTTAAAAATGAAAAAATCATTAACTTAAATACTTTCAAAATAATTAGAAAAAACTCATATTGTTAAAATTTGTAAAAAACAAACAAAAATCAAAATTTTAAGTATTTAATAATTATATTATTTTTGCAATTATTAAATAAGTAGTAAAAATTATGTTTGAGAATTTATCGGAAAGATTAGAAAGGTCGTTTAAAATATTAAAAGGTGAAGGTAAAATTACCGAAATAAACATAGCGGAAACATTAAAAGATGTTCGCAAGGCTTTATTAGATGCTGACGTAAATTATAAAACAGCAAAAAGCTTTTGCGATGATGTTCGCGAACAAGCTATTGGACAAGGTGTTATCAAATCATTAAAGCCCAATCAGTTAATGATTAAAATAGTTCATGATGAGCTTACAAAATTAATGGGAGGTAAAGCTGTCGAGATAAACACAAAGGGAAGTCCTGCAATTATTTTAATGTCGGGGTTACAAGGTTCGGGTAAGACTACTTTTAGCGGGAAATTAGCCAATATGCTAAAATCAAAAAAAGGTAAAAACCCGCTTTTAGTTGCTTGTGATATTTATCGTCCTGCTGCTATTGAACAAATTAAAGTTTTAGGCGAACAAATTGGAGTCCAGGTATATTCGGAAGATAATAATAAAAATCCTATAAAAATTGCTCAAAACGCTATAAAGCACGCCAAGCTTTATGGGCATGATTTAGTAATCATCGACACCGCAGGGCGTTTAGCTGTGGATAAAGAGATGATGGACGAAATAGAAAATATTAAAAATGCTGTTAATCCTCATGAAATTCTTTTTGTCGTTGATTCGATGACTGGGCAAGATGCTGTAAATACTGCAAAAGAATTTAACGAAAGATTAAATTTTGACGGCGTTATACTTACAAAACTCGATGGTGATACACGTGGTGGTGCTGCTCTTTCTATTCGTTCTGTTGTTAATAAACCTATAAAATTTGTTGGTACAGGCGAAAAAATGGAAGCTATTGATGTTTTCCACCCCGAACGTATGGCTGACCGTATTTTGGGAATGGGTGATATAGTTTCTTTAGTCGAAAAAGCACAAGAACAATTCGACGAAGAAGAAACTCGCAAATTACAAAAGAAAATTGCTAAAAATCAATTTAATTTCGAAGACTTTCTATCCCAAATTCAACAAATAAAAAAAATGGGAAATATTAAAGAGCTTGCAGGTATGATACCAGGTTTAGGTAAAGCAATTAAAAATTTAGATATCGACGACGACGCTTTTAAAGGAATTGAAGCAATTATTCATTCCATGACTAAACAAGAGCGCGAAAACCCCGAAATTATTAACGGAAGCAGACGAAAAAGAATTGCAGATGGTTCTGGAACTACTGTACCAGAAGTTAATCGAATCTTAAAACAATTCGACGAAACAAAAAAAATGATGAAACTTATGAGCTCAAATAAGAGTCAAAAGAAAATGATGAGAGGAAGAAGATAAAAATTAAAAACATTTCGATTAAACTCAGTGTAGAATAAATTTATCAATTATTTAACAATTAAAAACTCAATACAAACTTTACAAACTAAAATAAATACTATGGAATTAATTGATGGAAATAAAATTGCAAAAGAGATTAAAGAAGAAATTAAGCTCGAAGCAATTAAAATAAAGGAAAAACGTGGACGTCTTCCTCATCTTGCTGCTATTTTAGTCGGTCATGATCCAGGATCTGAGTCTTATGTCAACTACAAGATGAAAGATTGCGAAGAAGTAGGTTTTGTATCTTCGTTAATTCGTTTAGAGGAGAACGCAAATGAGGCAGAACTTTATGAAATTATTGACAAATTAAATACCGACCCATTAGTTGACGGATTTATTGTTCAATTGCCTTTACCAAAGCATTTTAATGAACAAAAAATAATCGAAGCCATTAAGCCCGAAAAAGATGTTGACGGTTTTCATCCAATGAATGTTGGAAAAATGACAACTGGACTTCCTGCTTTTAAATCTGCTACGCCGATGGGAATAACAATATTACTCAAAAAATACGGTATTGAGACTTCAGGAAAGCATTGCGTTATTATTGGTAGAAGTAATATTGTAGGCCGCCCTTTAAGTATATTAATGTCGCAAAAAGAAATGAATTGTACAGTTACTGTTTTACATAGCGGTTCTAAAAATATAAAAGAAATTTGCCTTAGCGCCGATATTCTAATTACTGCTATGGGAAAACCAAATTTTGTTACTGCCGATATGATTAAACAAGAAGCTGTTGTTATTGATGTAGGCACAACAAGAGTAAAATCTGATAAAACAAAAAGTGGATTTAAACTTTCTGGTGATGTCGATTTTGAAAATGTTGCCCCAAAAACTTCGTTTATTACACCAGTACCGGGCGGAGTTGGACCAATGACGAGATTAGCACTACTATTAAATACTATTGAGGCTGCTAAGTAATTATTTAAACTCTTATTTTTAATTTTTCCTTTTTTTTAGATTTTTTCTAAACAAACTCTAAGTTTATTTGTTATTTTTGTTCCATATAAATATTGGCATGAATAATTCTATTGTAAATATTCTAAAAAAAACAGAGTTTTCTAAAAATGATTTAGTAAAATTACTTTCGACAGACACTACACAAGTCGAGTTGCTGTATAAACGAGCCGGAGAAGTTAAGACCGAATGTGTTGGAAACTTTACTTATTTTCGTGGTCTTATTGAATTATCGAATATATGTACAAAAAACTGTTTGTATTGTGGCATCCGTAGTTCCAATTCTCATGTTGATAGATATGTTGTTAGAGATGAAGAAATTTTTTCTTCTGTTCAATACGCTTTAGATAGAGATTGGGGTTCGATAGTAATTCAATCCGGCGAGAGGATGGATACTGATTTTATAAATAAAGTTGAATATTTAATTAAAAGAATCAGCCAAATGTCCGAAAAAAATCTAGGTATTACTTTATCCCTAGGAGAGCAAAAATCAGACACTTACAAACGCTGGTTTGATGCTGGTGCGACAAGATATTTACTTAGAATTGAAAGTTCAAATCCAGAAATTTTTTATAAAATCCATCCTAATGACAAAAGGCACGATTACGAAAAAAGAGTTGAAACCCTTTATAATCTTCAAAAACTTGGATATATGACAGGTACCGGAGTGATGATTGGCTTACCATTTCAAAGCATTGAAGATTTAGCAGATGATTTATTGTTTATGAAAAAAATGGATATTGATATGGTTGGTATGGGACCTTACATTGAGCATGAAGACACTCCATTATATCAATATAAAGATTTATTACTGCCTTTAGAAGAAAGGTTTTTTCTCAGTTTAAAAATGATTGCAGTTTTAAGAATTTTAATGAGAGATGTCAATATTGCTTCGGCGACAGCACTTCAAGCAATAAATCCTGACGGTAGAGAAGAAGGAATTAGGGTTGGGGCAAATGTGCTAATGCCTAATATTACTCCTCACAAATACCATAAAAGCTATAATCTTTACAAAGGTAAGCCCGAAATTGTACCAGAAACCGATAATTATATAAAAAATTTGGAATTACAAATTGCAGCAGCAGGCGACAAAATTGGGTTTGGAGAAAAAGGCGACCCTAAACACTTTTTCAAAAGAATAGATAAAATAGACTAATTAAGACCCCATATTCAAATCTCCTTGATTAAAACTTAAGGGAAGTAAATCTTCTACCGAATCGAAAACTAAAACCGATTTTGATGAAGCCAAAAGAACTTTTATAGGTGTTTTAAACCTTATTTGTGTCTCAGCCATAACCTGACGGCAAGCCCCACAAGGAGAAATGTTTTCGGATAAGACTTTACCTTCTGGATTTATCACGACAACGGCAATAGAAAGAATAGTTTTATTTGGAAAACTTGAGTTTGCATAAAACAAAGCTACTCTTTCTGCACATAATCCCGAAGGGTAAGCAGCGTTTTCTTGATTACTTCCTTTAACGACACTACCATCGTCTAAAAGAACAGCTGCACCTACTCTAAAATGAGAATATGGTGCATAAGCTTGTTGAGCTGCCTCAATAGCTAAATTTACTAAATTTTTATCGTCGAAATCTAAGTCTTCTGGACAAAGCTCCTTATATCTGATATTAATTTCGTGATGTTTCATTTATCAAAAAATTTTTTTTTTAAAAATACAATTTATTTTCTAAATATTCCTTATCTTATCAATTAATAATTCAAATTACACGAATATTTCAACCGAAATTATTAAACTATTATTATTTTTGCAAAAAAAAACTTATATGTTTGAATCACTACAAGCAATGGACACAGCAAAGCTAAATTTCAGCCAAGGAGGTTTGCTAATTCTTAATATTGCAATCGCTGTAATTATGTTTGGAGTAGCTCTTGAAATTAAACTTGAACACTTTAAAGAACTTTTAAAAAAACCAAAAGCTATTATTATAGGTTTTATCTCTCAATTTTTCGTTCTTCCATTAGTTACTTTTATCATTATCATGGCTTTTTGGAACAATCTTACAGCAGGTGTTGCAATGGGAATGATATTGGTTGCTTCATGTCCAGGTGGAAATGTTTCTAATTTTTTATCTACACATGCCAAAGCGAACGCAGCTTTATCAGTTTCGTTAACTGCTATTGCAACAATTGCAACTATTATTTTAACTCCTTTCAATTTTTATTTTTACGGAAAGCTATATAAAACACTTGGACCATGGGCAAACAGCGTAATTTTACGCGAACTGACCATAAATCCAATAGAAATGTTTCAAACAGTATTGATTTTATTAGGTATTCCAATTGTTCTAGGCATGGTCATTAATCATAAATATCCAAGACTGACAGAAAAAATTAAAAAACCAATTAAATTATTTTCATTGTTCTTTTTTATGGGTATGGTTGTGATTATGTTTAGCAATAATTACGAACAGTTTATAAAGTATATTTATTGGATATTCATTGTAGTATTAATTCATAATGCTTTTGCTTTAAGTTCTGGATATGGATTTGCAAAATTATTCAAATTAAACGAGCAAAATTCGAGAACTATTTCTTTAGAAACCGGTATACAAAATAGCGGTTTAGGCTTAGTTTTATTATTTAACCCCAACATTTTCCCGCAAGACCTAGCACTTGGCGGTATGATGATTGTTACCGCATGGTGGGGAATTTGGCATATTATTTCAGGACTTACAATTTCAACTATATGGCGAAGAAAGACAGTATAGAAAATTATAAACACTTATATAAACATTCTTTTTGGTGGGAGTTTGTTAGCCATTATATAATTTTTTTACACAAATTATTTTATAAAAATATTATTGTTGAAGGAAAAGAAAATGTTCCCGACAATTGCCCTTTAATTTTTGCTCCAAATCACCAAAACGCTCTTATGGATCCGCTAGCTATTTTATTCACGATAAACAAACAAATTGTGTTTTTAGCAAGAGCAGATATTTTTAAAAATAAAATTATTGCCAAGTTTTTACATTTCTTAAAAATATTACCCGTTTTCCGTATTAGAGATGGAAAAGATAATTTAAGTAATAATGATTTAACATTTGAAGTCGCAATAAAGGTTTTAGAAAGTAAACAAAACATCGGAATATTCCCTGAGGCACGTCATAATAATAAAAGACAATTACTAGGATTTAAAAAAGGAATTCCACGATTAGCCTTTCTTACCGAAGAAAAAAACAACTTTAATCTTGGCGTGAAAATTATTCCAGTAGGTATATATTATAGCCAGTATAACCGTATGCGAAGTATAGTGCATATTAGGTATGGGAAACCTATTTCTGTTGCTGATTTTAAAAATGAGTACCTCGAAAATCAACAAAAGGCAATGCTCCACTTACGCGACAGCATGAAAGAAGCTATAAGCCCATTAACAATAGATATTAGAAATTTAGAACTTTATGATACTTATGAAAGCATAAGAACTTTATATGTAAAAAACTTAATTAGAAAGTTTCAGTTCGGAAAATTAAGCCAAATAAATAGGTTTAAAGCCGATAAAATTACTATCAGCGCCTTAGATTGCTTTGAAAAAGAACAACCTGAAAAAATGTTAGAAATAAAATATCAAGTTGAAGAATACGAAAATTTAAAAAGAAAATATCGCCTTAGTGACCAATCAATTGAAAAACCATTTTTAAGTATTTTTAGGTTAAGCCTAAATAGCTTAATAATTTTAGCCTGTTTGCCCATTTTTGTATATGGCTTAATTAATAATCTTATTGTTTATTTTACTCCAAAAATTCTAGTTTTAAAAATAAAAGATAAACAGTTTCATTCAAGTATAAAATTTGCTTGGGCTATTTTTGTTGCACCTATTATATATTTAATTCAAATTTTAATTTTTGCAATATTTATTCCTAACTTTTGGCTTATTGCTACATATACTTTATCATTACCTTTATTTGGTTTGTTCGCCAAAATATACTTTGAATGGGTTATAATTTTATGCGAAGATTGGAGGTTATTTAAAGTGAAAAAATTTAATTCTTCATCTTATAAAGACTTAAAAGAAAAACATAAAAAACTTATTCTTCAACTAGATTTAATTGTAAATCATTGGAAACGCAAGAAGGAAGTAACTAATGTTTGATAACTATTTTAGTGATTGCTATTTGTTCAATAGTCTTAATATAAGCCACATAAATACCATCCGAAAGAAAACTCATATCAATAAGATTATAATCGTTATAAACTTTAGTCTTATAAACTTGTTCTCCTGTTGCGGAATATACAATTATTTCAGCTTGCGTTAGAGAATTATTAATGAGAAAATTAAATTTACCGTCAGAAGGGTTTGGATAAATGCTAAACCATGCAAGTTTGCTAAATTGGTTGATATTTGCTGGCGTGCAAGGCTTATTAAAATAATCATCTAAAAAGTTTAATCTATTAAAAAGCCAGTCTTCGATATAGCTAAACCCATTAGTATCAAAAACATAATCGCTATTTAAAGCAATGCTCTCTCTTTCATAAACAGCATTATTAAGCAAAAAATTATAGTTATTCTGGAAAACATTTATAATATTTTCGTAAGAAAAAGTATTAGTTCTTAAATAATTCCAACGATTCTTCATTAAGGTATAAAATCCATCTTCTGAGCAATCGCAGATAAGTCTATCGTACAAACCGTTACTTATTATTGCTTCATAATAATTACATAAGTCGCCATCCCAAAATATTCCAAAAGTAGCGTCTAAATCCCAAGGTACATAAAAATATGGTTCATTTTTATCATATTTTGCAATATAAAGATTTTTACCACAATTATCTATAGCTTGGTTTAAATTCATAAATAAATAGTAATCTACAAAATTATTTATATCAATTTTTTGTTTATAATTATTATAAAATTGTGAATTAGAGGAATTTACTACAAAATTAACAAAGTTATGTAAATTTGTCCAATCAATTTCTTCGTTTGGATATTTATATTTATAACCACTCCAAAAAACACTAAACATATCAAAATCTTCGAGAGAGCTAAACAAAGTTGCTTCACCCCATTCTTTTCCCTTATAAAGTTCTCCACGTATTCCGGTAGAGTTAGAATACTCTTTTATTCTAAGTTGCTTTTGATCGACTCGTTCTCCTAAACAATAAACGCCTTGATAAACATTATTAAAAAATAATTCAACATACTCATTATTTGTACCACACACAGCTTTCGGTTCGACTTGAGCATAATAAGGCTTATGTACTTGTAACCACAAATCATTTGAAGATTTTGTTCGAATTCGCAAAGGTTCTATATACATAGCTAATAAACTCCAATCGTCGTCATTTCGCATATTTAATAAACTAACATTTTGTGTTTCAAAACCATTAATGTCTTTCCAGAACTCAATTCTATAGTTTTTTTTGGGATAAAAAAGCGATGAAGACCCTTGCAAATTAATTCCAATAATATTTTCCAACATAGTCCCATCAGATGAACAAATTTTAAAATTTCCTGAAACACGATAATCTGAGGGTATAAATTCTGTACAAACAATATTTACAATTGGAAGTTCAGTAAAATAAAGTTTATATATGATTGCGTCTGAATTTGAAATTTCATAAAGTTTTCCTATATAAATTTCGTTTAATGTTTCATTAAAACTATATGTTTCATTAAGTTTAATGCTCTGGGTTTCAGAAAATTGAGAATTAATTTGGGATACGGGCTTGTTAATTAAAATAACTTTGTTATCGAAATCAATATTATAAAAATTTGATTCAATCACCAATTCTTGTCCAAAAGTTATTAAGTTCAGAAAAATGGGAAAAATCCAAATACAATACTTTAATAACATATATTAAAAATTAAATTTATATTCAACGCCCAGAATATAGTTCACATAAGTTTTTTTCTTGGCAAATTCTTTATCATATATAGAAAAAACACCTATAGAATTGCGTAAATTTATTTTGTAATCAACACCTAATGCAAATCTATGTTCATCAAGCAAGCGTCTTTCAGGTCTAAACAATGGTAAAAAAAATTCATAAGATAAGTATGGTCTAAGGTCGCCAAAACCACGATATTTAATTTGAAATTTAGGTCTAATGTATGTATGCGGTGAAAATTCTTTAGCTAGCAATTCGAAATTATTAAATTGTTGTTGAGTTCGTAATCTGACACTAAAATCAAAATTTGCAAATTTATGAGCTGCTTTTAGGTCGAAAAAAAATCTATGACGTAAAATATAGGAGTCGTCTAAAAGTTTTTTGTTTGATAAGCGATAATAAAAAGAAATACTAATTTTTTTATTAAATCTATAATCAATTCCTAATTCATTGTTAATAGTTCCAAGTTTGGACACATTTTCGTTAAATCTAAAATCATTAGAAAGGTTTAAAGAAAAGTGTTTATTAATATTTTTTTCAATAGCAAAACTAGTCCACAACCCAAAGTCATTAATTTGGGCATAAATTTGATTTAGCCCAAAAATGAAAAAAAGTATTATTATAATAAATTTATTGATTTTCATTAGAAATATCTGCGGAATTGTTTGTTGAGTTTTTTTTCTTATTTTTATAATAGAATATATTAATACCAGCAGCATCTTTAAGATAATCTAAACTTTCGATAGTAATTCTATGAATATTTAATCCAGTTCTATCTTTTAAATCTTTTAACATTAGTTGGTGATTATCTGGGTGAACATTACTAATCTTTTCATAAATTACTAATTTTGAATATTCTCTTTTAAAAACCACACCCCCATCCATAATAAAGACAAATACAAATACTATTCCATTAATAATAGCCAAGTCATAATATTTTAGGCTAATTGCACTAACTAAACCTATTGCAATAAAAACGAACAAATAGGTCATGTCTTTCATTGAAATGCCTGCAGTGCGATACCTAAGCATCGAAAACACAGCGAACAATCCGAAAGCAGCACCCATAGAAATTTTAATGTCGTTCAGCACAAAAGTCAATAAAAATATAACCACATTAAATAAAATGAAAGAAAAAATTGTTTCTTGTTTTTTATTTTCGGGATAATAAATAAGTAGAATAATCAATAAAACAGTTGCTAAATTAAGACCAAAATTTATAAAAAATTTTGCACTAATTTTAATATCATCTTTATCTTTCTTATCTTTTTTCTTTTTAGCATCGTTTTTATTGTCGTTAGCATTTGCTCCGTCATCTTCATTTGAAAAGCTGAAATCGACAGACCCATTTTCTTGATAATTATTATTGCTAAATGCAAAAATATTGTCATCTTCCTCGGCAGTTTCGCAACTTGCAAAGCTTTGACTAGGACAAATAAAAACAAAAAACAAAAGGAATAAACTAAATATTTTAAATATTTTCATAACAGATTTTTTTTATTTGATTAAACTTAGACTTAAAATTATTTATTTTAACTTCGTTGTATAAAGACGAAATTCCTAAACAATATTTACTTAATGATTTTTCATGAATGCGTTCATCGACTAAGACCTTTAAAGCCTGTGAAAAAGTTCTGCAACTTTGTTTTAGTTCGACAATAACAAAATTATTAAAATAAGATTGTTTTGTATTATTTTCAAACCAAAGTTCAGTGTCTATTGTGATGCGTTCATCAAAAAGTTTACTAACAAGCGTTATCCGCTTATAGTGTACTTTAATTTTGGGATTTATTTTATTAGTTGCAATATTAATATATTTATTCACTAGGTTGTTTTTTTCTTTTGACCAATCATTATCAAATTTTTCGATACTTATTCTATGTTTTTTTGTGCGTCCATTATTTGATTTTTTCTTTATTTCAAAAAAATTGCTATCACTTTCAACATATCTTCTCATTCGGACTTTGCTCCTATTCAATTTACCGTTATGATGATCAGTATAAAATTTAAAGTCATCGGTATCAAAATAAATAGTTTCATAAGAGCAATTTCTAATATTATTTATTTCTAAAACATAATAATTATCAATTAATTTTTCGAGGAAATTTTCCAATTTAGACTTTGAAAACACAAACTTTCTATCTACTCTATCTAATAATTTTACACTTTCCATTTGCGAAAGGCTAACCGGGTCAAAACTTTGAAGAATTTTATTTTTTCCCATTATTTATAATATTCATAGGAAATTTTTCGGACAGATTTTAATTTACCGTCTGAATAATACTCTTTTTTTTCTGTTCTCAGCCCTCTATTATCATAAGAGTAAGTTGATTTTTCAATGATATTCCCGATTGAATCTTTTTTAATTTCGCTAATTTTATTTCCGTCAGCATTATAAGAATACTTATAAAAATAATTTACGTCTTTATTATCATTATACTCTTCTTCTTCGACAACATTTCCAAAGCTGTCATACTTATAAATATTTTTATTTTTTATTTTGCCATTTTTAGAATATTCAATCTTAGACAAAGTTTTACCCTCTTTATTAAAATTTTCAACAATTTCATTAAAAGAAAAACTTTCGCCGTCTTTTTCTATTGTTTTAACCACAGTTCTAGCTTTCACATTATATTTCTTCAAATCCTTGGCTTTTTGTCCATAGCCTTGAAAAGAGAATATTATCATTAAAATAATAAGAATATATTTCATAAAAATAAAAATAAAGGTGTTAATTTAAAATAACAAATTCGGGAAGCTCAACAGATTTTTCGTTTTTATTAATTTTAAACTTTTGAACTACTGCTGATACTCCGGATGTATTAGCGAAGGTAGAATCTTTTGAATATACATAAACGGTATAATTTCCAGGTCTTAAATATTTAAAGCTAAATCTACCAAGATAATCGGTTCGGGTTCTGTCGCTATAACCGACTTCATCGCCATAAACAATGTACACAACCTCGTCAACACCCGCATATTCATCTAATAAATATGTAAACGAACTATTATAGTCTTTAACTAAAACTTTTCCGCTCACCGAAGTATAACCGCCTTCGCCTTCAGGTTTTTCACAAGAATAAACAAAGACAAGTGCAACTATTACAAACAATATTTTCATATATCTTTTTTCCATTTTATTTACTTTTTAAAACAACTCATTAAAGACATT
>CAYRQZ010000064.1:0-15212 GCA_964426585.1 uncultured Bacteroidales bacterium
GTAACAAGGATAAGCGTTTCGTCTGGATATTTTTCATAAAATTTTAATGCCTCACGTATGGCTAAGTCTAAGTCATAAATTTCTTTAACAATAGTAGCTCCATCATTAGAATGCGCAGCCCAATCAATTTTACCACCTTCGACCATCATAAAAAATCCATTAGGATTATTCAAAACTTTAATTCCTATTTCAACCACTTGTGCTAAAGTGTTTCCACTTTGAGGCTGTCTATCAATAGCGTAAGGCATATCACTTTCCCAACCCAGAACAGAATTTACAAACATATATTTTCCTTTGGCATCTACAAGGTTTGTAAATTCATTAAAATCAGAACTAATTGTATAATTATATGTTTTTGCTCTTTCATATAAATCGTCTTTATCATTTTCTTTACCTATATTATTTTTGAATCCCCCACCGCCAAAAAAATCAAATCCAGATTCTGGCAACTGATAACCGATCTCATAATATAAATCGCGATGCGGGCTTTGAGCATAAAAAGCTGCTGGTGTAGCATGATTTATTGCAACGCTGGTAATTATACCAACTTTCATATTATTGTCATGAGCAATTTTTGCAAAGGAAATAGGAATTGAATCTTGCGAAAACCAAGGATAATAAGAAATATTGCCTGAATTTGTCTTTTCTCCACAAGCAATTGCAGAACCAGCTGCTCCCGAATCAGTTATTACACTATTCTTACTAGATGTTGTACTAATTCCAAAAGTAGGAAAATTAGTAAAATTGATGTCCTCTCCTTTTTCTTTATAATAATATTTTGCTAAATTAACGTGATTTAACCCCATTCCATCGCCAATAAACAGAAAAATATACTTAGGTTTTTTATTTAATTCTTCGCATTGTTCATTGTTTTTTAAAGTCGTACACGAAAAAAGAAACAAACTGACTAAAAAAATAAAATTAATTGTAAAGAGCTTTTTAATACTATTCATAAAAATTTATTTTAGACTACAATTTTACAACATTCTTTTAAAATATTCAAGAAAGATTAGTATTTTTGGAACGTGAAAAAATTTATATACAAATAAACATGCAAGATAATTTAATTTTATATAACTCTTTGACTAGGAAAAAGGAGAAATTTGTTCCGATGAACTCTCCTTTTGTTGGGTTGTATGTTTGTGGTCCCACTGTTTATGGAGATGCACATTTAGGTCATGCTCGTCCAGCTATAACATTTGATTTACTTTTTAGATATCTTCAACATTTAGGATATAAAGTCAGATACGTTAGGAATATCACTGATGTTGGGCATTTAGAAAACGATTCAGACCAAGGAGAAGATAAAATTGAGAAGAAAGCAAAATTAGAACAATTAGAACCAATGGAAATTGTTCAATATTATAGTGATCGCTATCATATTGAAATGGATAAACTTAATGTATTAAAACCTAGTATTGAGCCAAGAGCTTCTGGACATATAATTGAACAAATTGAACTAACAAAAAAAATTTTAGACGCAGGATATGCTTACATTGCTGATGGTTCTGTATATTTTGATGTTGAAAAATACAATAAAAAATACAACTACGGTAAACTTTCTGGTAGAATTTTAGAAGATTTATACACAAATACGCGAGACCTCGAGGGACAATCAGATAAAAAAAATAGTTATGATTTTGCTTTATGGAAAAAAGCAAATCCCGAACATATTATGCGCTGGCCTTCGCCATGGGGCTTAGGTTTTCCTGGTTGGCACGCTGAATGTTCGGCAATGGGGCACAAATATTTAGGCGACAAATTTGATATCCACGGCGGTGGAATGGACTTGCTTTTCCCGCACCACGAATGCGAAATAGCTCAAAATACCATTGCTCTTGGTGAAAATTCTATTAATTATTGGATTCATAATAATATGATTACAATAAACGGACAAAAAATGGGTAAATCTCTTGGCAATTTTATCACTTTAGAAGAATTATTTAATGGTACTCATAAAATTCTCGAAAAGGCATATACGCCAATGACAATTAGGTTTTTTATTCTTCAAGCTCATTACCGAAGCACATTAGATTTCTCTAACGAAGCACTTCAAGCAGCCGAAAAAGGATTAGCTAGATTATTTAAAGGAATTGAAAGTTTAAATACAATAAAACCTAATATAGAAAACACATTTGATGCTTATGCTTTACAAAAAAAATGTTACGACGCTTTAAACGACGACCTAAACTCTCCTATTGTTATTTCACTCTTATTCGATGGATTAAAAAATATTAACGCAATAGTAGCTGGAACCGAAACAATTGATGACAATAACCTTAAAATATTAAAAAATATTTATACTACCTTTGTACAAAACATTTTAGGATTAAAAATTGAAAATCAAAATATTGCTAATAACCAAATGCTTGAAAATGTTGTTAACATGGTTTTAGACCTTAGAGTTAAAGCTAAAGACAATAAAGACTGGGCAACTTCAGATTTTATTAGAGACCGACTTACAAAAATTGGTATAAAAGTTAAAGACAAAAAAGATGGTTATGAATGGGAAATATAATTTTTTTACAATTATTTTGATATAATAAATATTCTTAGCATATTTGAAAAAACAAATAATAGTTATGCTCGTAGAAAATAAAAATCCAGACAAATTGTTTTATTCCATTGGAGAAGTTGCTTCAATGTTCAATGTTAATGCATCATTAATAAGGTATTGGGAAAGTGAGTTTGATATTATTAAACCTCAAAAAAACAAAAAAGGCAATAGATTATTTACTCCTAAAGATATTGAAAACTTTCATCTTATTTGGCATTTAGTGAAAGAAAGAGGAATGACGCTTAGTGGAGCTAAAAAGAAAATTAAAGATAATAAAGCTGAAACTGAACATAATTTTGAAGTTGTAAAAAGGCTCACAAAAGTGAAAGATTTGCTTATAGAAATAAAAAAAGAATTATAATTTATTCATGAAAGTTAAAGACATTATACAATGTTTTGAAAATTTTGCAGCTTTACAACTACAAGAAGATTACGACAATTCGGGACTGCAAGTTGGCAATTTTGAAAATACAATTACAGGTATTTTAATCAGCCTAGATATTACTCCCGAAATTATTGAAGAGGCTATTGAAAAAAAATGCAATTTAATTATTGCACACCACCCTTTGATTTTTAATAAATTAAATAAAATTATTGGAAATAATGACATTGAAAAATCAATAATTTTAGCTATTAAAAACGATATTTCGATTTATTGCTCACACACAAATTTAGACAAGGCTAATGGTGGCGTAAGCTTTAAAATTGGCGAAAAAATCGGACTAAACAATATTAAAGTTTTAAATCCCGAAAAAAATATTTTAGAAAAAATTGTTGTATTTGTGCCTGACAACTATGCACAACAAGTGCGTGAAGCTATGTTTGAGGCTGGAGCTGGGCAAGTCGGAAATTATGATAACTGTAGCTATAATATAATAGGTGAAGGAAGTTTTAGAGCTGGGAAAAACACAAACCCCTTTTGCGGAGAAATTGGCAAAATACATTTTGAAAAAGAAACTCGAATTGAAACAATTTATCCTAAATATTTACGCAATAAAACTATTAACGCAATTTTAAAATCACACCCATACGAAGAAGTTGCTTACGATATTTATAAACTTGAAAATAGTTGTAACAATATTGGTTTAGGAATTATTGGAGAACTAGACCAAGAAATTTCTGAAATAGAATTTTTCACATTATTAAAAGCAAGATTCAATTGTAAAATAATAAAACACAGCCAATTGTTAAATAAAAAAATAAAAAAAGTTGCTTGTTGCGGTGGTAGTGGTGCTTTTTTAATAAATATAGCAAAAGAAGCTGAAGCTGACGTTTTCGTTAGCGGAGACATTAAATATCATGATTACTTTTTAACAGAAAATAAAATTATTATTACTGATATTGGGCATTATGAAAGTGAACAATTCACAAAAGAAATTTTTTATGATGTTATTATGAAAAATAATCCTAATTTTGCAGTCCAATTTTCAGAAAAAAATGTGAACCCGATAAAAACTTTTTAGAATGGCAAAAGCAGATAATAAAATTGAAAACTCAACACAAAGTGTTACAGAGAAATTAAAAAGTCTATACAGATTACAGCTAATAGACACAGAAATTGATAAGATTAAAATCTTAAGAGGTGAATTACCGCTTGAAGTTAACGACCTAGAAGATGAAATCGAAGGGCTTGAAACACGTATTACAAATTTTGAAAAAGACGTGGAACAGCTTAACGAACAAATTAGTTTAAGAGAAAATAGTAAAATTGAATCTCAGAACCTAATTAAAAAATATACCGAACAACAAAATAATGTTCGGAACAACCGAGAATTTGATTCCTTGAACAAAGAAATCGAATTTCAAAATTTAGAAATTATTCTTTGTGATAAAAAAATCAAAGAATACCAAAATGAAATTGAACAAAAATTATTGTTAATTGAAGAAGCTAATACTAAATTTAGTGATAGAAAAGGACATTTAGAGCAAAAAAAGTTTGAACTAAATAGTATTATTTCTGAAACACAAGTCGACGAAGAAAAACTAATTAAAGAAAGAGGTGCTATTTCGCAAAATATAGAATCTCGACTTCTCGCCGCATACAGCCGAATTAGAAACAACGTGTTAAATAAGCTTGCTGTTGTCTCTATTGAACGCGACGCCTGTGGAGGTTGCTTTAACAAAATTCCACCTCAAAGACAAATAGATATTAAATCAAGTAGAAAAATTATCCCTTGCGAATTTTGTGGTAGAATTCTTGTTGACCCAGATATTCTTGAAAAATAAAATTCAATCAAAATAAAATATTATAATCAAAAAACGAAAATTTCACTTTAACAATTTTCGTTTTTTTTTGTTAATTTGTTAATAAAAAATTTTAATAATTGAGAAAAAATTTATAATTTTGTACCAATATTCAAACGAAGAGATTTAAATAAACTATAAACATTAAATTTAATTAAGATGAAAAGATTTTTCTTATTAAGTGCATTATTATTTTCTTTTATGCTAATATTTGCACAAACAAATTTCGAAGCAACTTATAACTTGGCAGGATCCCCAAATGATGTTGTTTCATTAACCTACAATGGAGATGTATACAGCGGGATAAGTCCCAGTCCACTAGTAAAGGTTGGCATTACAAGTTCAGGTAGTAATGGCAACTTTAGAGCTAATAACTGGCCTTTAGGAGCAACAAATGGAAGCGATGATTTTACAGGTAGTATTGACCTAGATATGTATATAGGTTTTTCTATTGAACCTGTTGCAGGCTATACATTTACAATTACGTCTATTAAATTTGGACTTGGACGAAGTGCAACAGGAGCTAGACAATTTGAATGGAGAGGAAGTTCAGATGGTTTTACAAATGCTTTAAATGATTATTCTTCTTTAAACACTAGCCTTGTTAATAATAGTGGCGTTTTAACTTGCCCCGATGCTAACTCTTCTTGGACTAATAATATATTAACACTTGGCACAACATATAGTGAATTAACAACTAGTGCTGAATTTAGATTATATGGATATAACGCTGAAGCCACAACTGGTACATCAGGATTACAAGGAGATATTACTATTCAAGGCTATTTTAGCTCTAATTCTGAAATAGGGCTTTCTATTTTAAGTCCAACAAACAATCAAATTGTTAACAGCTCTGAAATTGAAGTTGTTTTTTCAACTTCTAATTTTGATTTAGGCACTGATGGAAAATTAGAATATAAATTGAACTCAGGAACTCCACAATATGTAGTTTCAAGCCCATTCACAATTACAGACCTAATTGAAGGTAATAATAATATTGATTTTCAATTAGTTGATATGAGCGAAAATCCTTTAAGCCCTAGTGTTGCCATTAGCCGTACTGTTATTTACGAAGTTCCAAATACAAACCCAACACTTACAATAACTTCACCAACACAAGGAGCTACAATATATTCACAAGACCTTAGTATTGCTTTTAGTTTATCTAATTTTGTTTTAGGAGTTGACGGAAAATTATCATATAAACTCGACGGCGCAGCTAAAATAATGTATTTAGGAACTAGCCCTATTAATTTAACAGGTCTTAGCTTAGGAGCTCATTCTATTGTTTTCGAATTGGTTAATATGTCCGAAGCGTCTTTATCTCCTAGTGTTAGCCAAACTCTAAACTTTACCATTGCCGAATTATTACCAGGTGGAATGGAAACTTTCGACAACTGCAATGCTACAGCAAGCTATGCCGATGGAAATTTTATTGGCAACAACGGAATTACCTGGAATTACTCACATTCGCGAGACGAAGGAGATTATCCAATAAATGGAAAAGGGCTAATGCTACGCCGTGCTTCGGATAGTAAATTAGAGTCTAATCCTATTTCTGGCGGTATTTCTTCATTCCAGCTAAGCATGCGAAAAGCCTTTACCGGAGCATCTGATAGACAACTAGAATTATATATTAATGGAGAGCTTAAAGGAACTTCACAAGTTTTTGGGAATGGATCTGGAGATGATGCTACAGTTCACACATTTATTGTTGAAAATATTAATGTACCAGGTGATTTTATAATTAAAATTAAAAACGTAGGCTCTACAGAATCAAACCGACAATCGGTTATTGACGACATTTCATGGACAGATTATGAAGAAACTGACCCTATTTTAACAATTTCGGCACCTGCAAATAACACTATTGTCAATACAGCTCAAGTAAATGTAAATTTTTCTACTGAAAATTTTGTTCTAAATGTAGATGGAAAATTAGAATATAAACTAAACTCAGGAACCCCACAATATGTAGTTTCGAGCCCATTTACAATTACAGGTCTAATTGAAGGTAATAATAATATTGATTTTCAATTAGTTGATATGAGCGAAAATCCTTTAAGCCCTAGTGTTGCCATTAGCCGTACTGTTATTTACGAAGTTCCAAATACAAACCCAACACTTACAATAACTTCACCAACACAAGGAGCTACAATATATTCACAAGACCTTAGTATTGCTTTTAGTTTATCTAATTTTGTTTTAGGAGTTGACGGAAAATTATCATATAAACTCGACGGCGCAGCTAAAATAATGTATTTAGGAACTAGCCCTATTAATTTAACAGGTCTTAGCTTAGGAGCTCATTCTATTGTTTTCGAATTGGTTAATATGTCCGAAGCGTCTTTATCTCCTAGTGTTAGCCAAACTCTAAACTTTACCATTGCCGAATTATTACCAGGTGGAATGGAAACTTTCGACAACTGCAATGCTACAGCAAGCTATGCCGATGGAAATTTTATTGGCAACAACGGAATTACCTGGAATTACTCACATTCGCGAGACGAAGGAGATTATCCAATAAATGGAAAAGGGCTAATGCTACGCCGTGCTTCGGATAGTAAATTAGAGTCTAATCCTATTTCTGGCGGTATTTCTTCATTCCAGCTAAGCATGCGAAAAGCCTTTACCGGAGCATCTGATAGACAACTAGAATTATATATTAATGGAGAGCTTAAAGGAACTTCACAAGTTTTTGGGAATGGATCTGGAGATGATGCTACAGTTCACACATTTATTGTTGAAAATATTAATGTACCAGGTGATTTTATAATTAAAATTAAAAACGTAGGCTCTACAGAATCAAACCGACAATCAGTAATTGACGACATTTCATGGACAAGTTATTCAGGAACAGAACCTTATCTTGCTATAACTTCACCAGCGAATAATAGTATAATTTTTAGTGAAAACGTAAATATTATATTTTCTGTGAATAATTTTGATCTTGGAACTCAAGGTAAAGTAAAATATATTCTTGACACTGATCCTGCGGAATATACAACAACCAGTCCTATTTCTTTAACAGATTTAGAAGACGGTGACCACAGCATTAGTTTAGAATTAGTTGATATGTCAAATAATTCATTAAACCCTGCGGTAATTCGTAGCATCAACTTTACTGTAAACTCTGCTGGACCTACAATTACAAGTATTCACGATATTCAATATACAAACTCTACAACAGGAGACTCTCCATATAAAGACCAAAATGTTACAACCTTAGGACTTGTAGTTGGTAAAGCTGGAGATAAATTTTGGTTGCAAGACGGGCAAGGAGCTTGGAATGGATTATATATTTATTACACTTCTACGCCTAGCCCAGCTCTTGGTGATTCAGTTTATGTATCAGGTAAAATTGTTGAATACAACGGATTAACTGAAATGAATCCTATTTCTAATATTACTAATATAAATTCTAATAATATTATACAAACTCCTTCATCGGTTCCAACAGGAAATATCGGAACTGAAATGTATGAAGGTGTTTTAGTAAAAGCAACAGGAGTTTGCACTAATGCAGATGCAGGTTATGGCATGTGGGAAATAAACGATGGTAGCGGAGTTATTTTATTAGACGATGTTATGTTTGCATACACACCTATTCTTGGACATTCTTACACTGTGATTGGTTTAGTTGATTACTCATTTACAGAATGGAAAATTTTACCACGATTTGCCGCTGACATTGTTGATAATGGTGCTAGTACAGAACCAATGATTACAATAAGCTCTCCTAGCAACGGCTCAACAGTTTATTCTTCAAATGTTGATATTGCTTTTAATGTTTCAAATTTTGTTTTAAACACTGATGGTAAAGTTAAATGCACTTATGGAGATACTGAAACTATTGTTACTCAAAGTCCAATCAATATTACAGGCTTAACAAACGGAAATTACACTGTCAATCTTGAATTAGTAAATATGTCAAACGCTCCTCTTAGCCCAGCAGTAAAAGCAAGTGTAAACTTTACAATTAATTTATCTGGACCTAGCCTTACCAATATTTATGATATCCAATACACTAGTAACTCAAACGGAAATTCTCCTTTGAATAATCAAAATGTTTGGATACGTGGAGTTATTAGTGCTAATTTTAATGGTAGTCCTCACGGAGAAGGTTACTATGTACAACAAGGCGGCGGAGCTTGGAATAGTATTTACGTTCTAGATTTAGTAAACTCTCCTCAAGTTGGTGACTCTGTCGAAATTGCAGGTACTGTTGTAGAAGAATATAATTTAACTGCAATAAAAAATGTAAGCTCATTTACCATTGTTGGCGTTGAAGGAATTGTTGCACCAGCAGTTGAAGTTACAACTGCTCAAGCAGCTACAGAACCTTACGAAAGCTGTCTCGTGAAAGTTACTAACGCTGAGTGTACCATAGTTCACAACGCTTTTGGAGAATGGTATGTTAACGACGGAACAGGCGCATTACTTGTTAAAGAAAATGGAGTATCTTCTATTCACGAAGTGCTCGGTTACAGATACAACATTACAGGAGTAATGTACTTTTCATATAGTCAATTCTCCCTTAATTACCGAAACGATAATGATATTGTCCTAGTTAGTAATATTGATAACGAATTTGCGAACAACATTAGTATTTATCCAAACCCTGCAAATTCTTTTATCAATATAAATTCTCAACTTGGAATTGAAACAATTAAAATTTTCAATAGCCTTGGGCAAATTGTTATTGAGAAAAATTTAAAATCTGATAATATCAATTTGAATATCGAAAATCTTGACTACGGCGTTTATTATATAAACATTATTAACAATGATAAAAACGCTATTTTCAAATTCATTAAACAATAAATTTAATCTATAAATTATAGAAACCGCCTCAAAAGCGGTTTCTTTTTTTAACTGTAAACTTATGAAACAAAAAATTTCTTTATCTGGCTTTATACTTGGTTTATTAATTATTGTTTTTCCTAGTTGTAATAAATACGAAGAAGGACCAGCATTTAGTTTTAAATCACCCGAAAATAGAATTGAAGGAAAATATTCGTTAGAAAAATACTATATTAATGGAGTAGAATTAAATTTAATAGAGAATAATATAGAGTTTTATGAAATCGAATATATGAAAAATGGGAAAGGGCTTAAAAACATAAAAACCTATGGAGATATACAATCTACTGAGTTTGAGTGGGAATTTGACAAAAAGAAAACAAAAATTAGAGAAAGAGAAAAAGGACTAAATGAACAATGGGGTACATGGAGCGTTTATTTCAGCATAATAAAATTAACAAATAATGAATTTTGGATTAGAGACGAAAATTCCATAGAAAAACAAGAATTTCATTTTTTAAAAAAATAACTAATAATATTTGCTTTTTGTTTAATTTTATATAAATTTGAAATTAATTATTAATCATTAAAAATCAAATATTATGAGAAAAATTGCAATTATTTTAAGTGTTTTAGCAGGTACTGCCTTGCTATTTTCATCTTGTGGTAAATACGAAGAAGGACCAGGCTTCTCTTTATTATCAAAAAAAGCAAGAATCACTGGCGATTGGACTATTACAGAAATAACTGTAAACGGTGTTAAAGAAGATATTAGCGGGTCTACCCTCATTTACACGTTAAAAAAAGATGGGACAGGATTACTTGCTTATTCTTATGCAGGATTTAATTTCTCTACACCTCTCGAATGGGAATTTGGCACCAGTAAAGAAACTTTAAAATTAAGAGAAAAAGATTATGACACAGAAGCATGGGATTCTTGGCATGAATCTGAAATTATCAGATTAACTAACTCAGAGTTATGGCTACGTGAAAGTGATACCGAAGGTGGTATTATTTACACAACTATTCTGAAGTTAGAAAAAAAGTAGTTTTAAATAAAAAAAGACTTATTAAATTTAATTTTAAAGCCTGTAAAAAACAGGCTTTTTTTTTAAAACATAAATGAAAACTGCTAAATTTTTATTACTTTTATACCCTGATAATGATTAAATATTTTTAACATGATTACTAAAGAAGAATTTAAAAATCTTATTTTGCAAGGCATACCTCAAAGCTTGCCAGCAAAACCAAATTACGAAACTAATATAAGCCACGCTCCTATTAGAAAGCAGATTTTAAGCCTATATGAAAAAAAACTTGCACTAAAAAATGCTTTAAGATATTTTCCCGAAAAATTTCACGCTGAATTAGCTCCTGAATTTAAATATGAGCTTGAAACATACGGAAGAATTTACATGTATCGCTTTCGCCCAAATTATAAAATTCATGCACGGGACATAACATGGTTTCCACATAAAACTGTTCAAGTTGCAGCAATAATGTTGATGATTTCAAATAATCTCGATTACGCAATTGCACAACATCCTCACGAATTAATAACTTATGGCGGAAATGGAGCTGTTTTTCAAAATTGGGCTCAATATTTATTAGCTATGAAATATTTAGCCGAAATGACAGATGAACAAACTTTAGTAATGTACTCCGGACACCCATTAGGATTGTTTCCCTCGCATAAAGACGCACCTAGGGTTGTTGTTACAAACGGTATGATGATTCCAAACTACTCAAAACCTGACGATTGGGAAAAATTTAATGCTTTGGGCGTAACCCAATATGGACAAATGACAGCAGGCTCGTTTATGTATATCGGACCGCAAGGCATTGTGCATGGAACTACAATTACTGTTTTGAACGCAAGCAGAATGATTAGTAAAAACAATGAAGGACCGCAAGGTAAATTATTCGTAACCTCTGGACTTGGCGGAATGAGTGGCGCACAACCAAAAGCTGGAAATATTGCCGGAGTTGTTACAATTTGTGCAGAAATAAATCCAAAAGCAGCCTACAAACGCCACGAACAAGGCTGGGTTGACGAAATTGTTGAAAATGTTGATAAAGCCATTGACTTAGCTATTAATTTCAAATCAAAAAAACAAGCAAGATCAATAGCCTATCTTGGAAATATAGTGGATTTATGGGAAAGACTTGCTGAAAGAAATATTAAAGTAGAGCTTGGCAGCGACCAAACATCATTACATAATCCTTGGGCAGGTGGATACTATCCTGTAGGCTACAGTTTCGAAGAATCAAATTTGATGATGGCAAATTCGTCTGAAAAATTTAAGGCTGCAGTGCAAGAATCCTTACGCCGACAAGTTAAGGCTATTAACAAACTTTGTGAAGCAGGAACTTACTTTTTCGACTACGGTAATGCGTTTTTACTCGAAAGTTCAAGAGCCGGAGCAGATATTATGGCTGAAAACAATATCGACTTTAAATATCCGTCTTATGTGCAAGATATTATGGGACCAATGTGTTTCGACTATGGTTTTGGACCTTTTCGTTGGGTTTGTACATCAAGCGACCCCGCTGAATTAGAATTAACAGACAATATTGCAATGCAAGTTCTAGAAGAAATTGCTAAAACAGCTCCACAAGAAATTTCTCAACAAATGCGAGATAATATTAAGTGGATAAAAGAAGCAAAAGAAAATAAACTTGTTGTTGGTTCGCAAGCACGCATTTTATACGCCGATGCTGAAGGTAGAATAAAAATCGCAAAAGCATTTAATGATGCAATTAAAGACGGAAAACTAAAACAGCCTGTTGTTTTAGGTAGAGATCACCACGACGTATCAGGAACTGATTCTCCGTTTAGAGAAACTTCAAACATTTATGACGGAAGCAGTTTTACTGCCGACATGGCAATTCACAATGTTATTGGCGATGCTTTTAGAGGTGCCACTTGGGTCTCTATTCACAATGGCGGAGGTGTCGGCTGGGGCGAAGTTATTAATGGCGGTTTCGGGATGGTCCTCGATGGCAGTAAAGATGCTGAAAAAAAATTAAAAATGATGCTTTTATGGGATGTTAACAATGGTATTAGCCGTAGAAACTGGGCTAGAAATAAAGGAGCAATTTTTGCAATTAAACGAGCTATGGAGGAATATCCAAACATGAAAATAACAATTCCTAACTTTGCAGACGAAAACTTAATTAATAAACTATTCTAATTTTTAAAACAAATCTAATAAATGTTAAAATTATGAAAAATCTAACTATCACTTGCCTTGTTCTGGTAACGATATTCAGCGTTTCCTGCAATAATAAAAAAGACGAACAAAAGCCTAAAGAAATTACTGAATTTAAAATTTCAGAAGAAGATATAGACGAAACTATTCAAAAAATCAAAGAAAAACATACTGATAAAGAAAGGTTTAGAATAGAAAAAGGCGTTAAACAAGTTGCGTCTTTGTGGCAAAAAAATGATGGAGATATTACTGAGTTTATGAATTTTTGCTTAGATAACTTTATTGCAGACTCGACAGAACTAAAAATAGCTTTTAATAAATTGGAAAGAAATTTTGAAATTTTGTTCGGGTTTAACAACCAAATTTCCCTAAAATTAATGGAACCTTTGCATTTAGATATGGGAGAAATTGGCTTTATTGACAATGTAATGGGAGCATATTCGCCTTCATCTCATTTATTCGAAGATTTATTCTCTAATAAATTAGCTTTTTATGTAATGTTAAATTTCCCAACTTATTCTTTAAGCGATAAAACTTTAAATTCAGATAAATGGAATAGATTAGATTGGGCTTATGCAAGAATGGGTGATATTTTTATTTCCAGAATCCCTGCCGAATTATTACAAAAAGAAGCAGAAGTGCTTACAAATGCAGACACATATATTGCTGATTATAATATTTATATGGGAAATTTAATAAATTCACAAAAAGAAGTTCTTTTCCCAAAAGATATGGTTCTTATTACACATTGGGGTTTAAGAGATGAATTAAAATCAAACTATACAGGTAAACTCGGTTTTGAAAAACAAAAAATTATTTATAATGTCATGTTAAGAATTATAAATCAAGAAATACCTAGCGAAGTAATAAATAAAAACGATTATTTATGGGATCCTCTTGCCAACAAAATTTTTAAAAATAATAACGAAGAAAGTTTTACTACTGAACCATATACTCGCTACGAACATTTGTTATATGTGTTCAAAGCAATGAGTGCAATGGACAAATACAATCCTGTTTACCCAAGCTATATCGAAAGAGCTTACGACCAGGGCATGGAACTTAGTCGAAAAGAAGTTGAAGAACTTTTTATTAATTTTATCAGCTCTTCCGAAATTAAAGACCTTGGAAAACTTATAGAAAAAAGATTGGGGCGTTCCTTAGAGCCTTTTGATATCTGGTACGATGGGTTTAAAGCTAGAACAAATATCAATGAAGAAGAACTAGACATTATCACAAGAAAAAAATATCCAAACACTGCAGCTTTCGAAAAAGATATTGCAAGAATTTTAATAGACCTAGGCTGGAATAGAGAAAAAGCTAATTATATAGCTAATAAAATTAGCGTTGACCCATCTAGAGGTGCAGGTCATGCTTGGGGCGCTCAAATGAAAGGCGACAAAGCCCACCTAAGAACAAGAATAGGAAAAAAAGGAATGGATTATAAAGGATATAATATTGCAATACACGAACTCGGACATAATGTGGAACAAACCATAACGCTATACGACATGGATTATTATATGCTTACAGGCGTTCCAAACACAGCATTTACCGAAGCCTGTGCATTTTTGTTTCAATCTAAAGACCTAAAATTACTTGGCAGAGAAAGTAAAAATATAAATGAAGAAAGCGAAGCTCTTGCTGCACTCGACAACTGCTGGTCAGCTTATGAAATCATGGGAGTATCACTTGTTGATATGTACGTTTGGCAATGGATGTACAAAAATGTTGATGCAGACCCAAAAGAATTAAAAGATGCTGTCGTAAAAATCGCTATTGATGTATGGAACGAATATTATTACCCAGTTTTCGGTGTAAAAGACTCGCCTATTCTTGCAATTTATTCTCATATGATTACTTCGCCATTATATTTAGCAAATTATCCCGCAGGACATCTTATCGAATTTCAGGTTGAGCAATATGTAAAAGACAAAAATTTTGCCGATGAGTTTAGCCGAATTTTATTACAAGGGAAAATTATCCCGCAAGCTTGGATGAAAGCTGCTGTAAATAGTGAAATTTCAGGAAAACCAACTCTTGAAGCTGTTAGAAAAGCACTGAAAATTATTATTTAGAATAAAAAAAGGCTCTCAGTTTAAGAGCCTTTTTTATTCTAAAAATTTTTCAAAATATTTATAACTTTTTAAATAAAAAGTGTTTTTATACTTATTTATATTTATAGTAAAATTTGGCTTAATGCACATTTTTCAGGCTAAAAACGCTGAAAAAGCTTATCATTGCAGTGTTTAAAGTAGTTTAAAGTATATGAATAAAAAAAATGCTTTTATTGTGGTAGCCCAATAACCAAAAAAAATGGATATAAAAAAGGAGTTCAACAATACAAATGCTATGCTTGTGGCAAACAATTTTTAGGAGGTGTTCGCCTTGATAAT
>CAYRQZ010000065.1:0-15068 GCA_964426585.1 uncultured Bacteroidales bacterium
AGAAATTTTAGAACACTTGAATTTGTCGCACTAAAAATGACAAGTCGGGAAAAATCTTAAAAACATTGTCTAAAAGCCAAAATAATATTGTATTTTTAGCAAAAATTGATTGGAAATGATGCTTGTTAGACAGACTGCCCTTGCACGTCAAACTGCCTAAACCACAAACTTGTAGCGAAGCTATCCTCTCCTCAGGTTTAATAACATTCTCATTATCAATAATTTAATTACGCATCATATTTTTTTTAAAATTTTTATTAAGGATTAGGCTTATAACAGAATCGCCTGTAATATTTGCTGTAGTTCGTAACATGTCGAGTGGTCTGTCTACTGCAATAATTAAAGCTAATCCTTCGGGAGGAATGTTTACAGAGTTCAACACAATTAGGAGCATAATTATTCCTGCTCCCGGTACTGCTGCTGAGCCGATAGAAGCTAAACTTGCTGTTGCAATAATGGTTAATATGTCGGCAAAGTTTAAATCAACAGCAAAAACCTGAGCTATAAATATTGCTGCTACAGCTTGATATAAACTTGTACCGTCCATATTTACAGTAGCTCCTATTGGAAGTACAAAGCTACTAATTTGCGGGTCGACATCTAAATTTTCTTCTACACATTTTTTTGTAACAGGAAGGCTAGCCGCACTTGAACTTGTGCTAAATGCCATTGCTTGCGCCGGAAAAATTCCTTTAAAAAACTTTTTAATATTTATTCCGCCCCAAAATTTTGCTAAAAGTGGATAAATTAAAAATAATAAGACAAATAAACCTAAAATAACGCTAAGTCCGTAAGCTCCAAGAGCCTTAAAAAGAGTTATAGATTGGCTTGGATTATCGCCTGCAATATCTGTAATAACAGAGCAAATAAGAGCAAATACGCCAATAGGAGCGAAAAGCATAATAATTTCTATAATTTTCAAAACTATTTCGTTTGTAGCATCAATAAAGCTCCGAAAAGTTTGAGTTTTTTTGTCGGGAAGTAGTAAAATCGCAATTCCGACCATAATAGAAATGAAAATTATTTGCAACATCATTGAGTTTTGTGAAGCGGCAAAAAACACATTTTCGGGAACGATGTCAACTAAAAACTGTATAGGACTGTTAGTTTGTACTATTTCGGCATTTATTTGGTCAGTTTCAACATTAAGGGCATATTTTTCTAAAAGTATTTCTTGTTTTTCTTTTGGAAAGAAATTTCCCGGTTTTATTGTTGTGGCAACAATAATTCCAATGCTTACGGCTAAAACTGTTGTAGCAATATAAAATAAAACTGTTCTAAGACCTAGTTTTGATAAGCCTGCTGTGCTTTTTAAATCTGAAATTCCTTTTATTAAACTTGCTAAAATTAGAGGGATTGCAATTAGTTTTAAAAGCCTGACAAATATTTCCCCGAAAGGGGCTATCCAATCAGAAGTTAGTTTTATAAGTCCAAATTTTATTGCGACTAGTCCAAAGACTAGCCCTAGCCCCATACCAAGCAGTATTTTTATTGATAAAGGAAGTTTTTTAATTTTCTTTCTTTTCATTTAAAAATTTTATTTTGCCTGATGTTCTTTTCTAAGTAAGTCATTAAGCTCTTTGACAGGGTTAAAAGTTATTAATGGAACTTCAACAAAAATACTAATCCAATCAGCCATTGCACCGTTCCAAAGTCCGGGATGTTCTAGCACTTTAATGCTTTTTCCCTGAAAACTTTTTTCGGAAACAAAACTTGTGCTTTTATCCACAAATTTTGTGAGGTCAAACTTATTAGCTTGTGGGTCTTTTACATAACATACTAGGTCGACCGGGTTAAAATGTGAAGAATTGCTAAAATGTTTGGCTTGCTCTTGGTCTTCAAAATTAATTTGATTTTTTTCTAAAATTTGGAGGCTAATTTTTCCTTGCTGATTTTTTACCCAAAATGGTCCGCCACCTGGCTCGCCTGTGTTTTTTACCATTCCGCAAACTCTTATAGGGCGATTTATATAATTTAAAACTTCATCTTTTAAGTTTTTAGATTTATTAAAAATTGCATTAGTATTTTTTTCTAAAAAATTAATAGCTTGGTTTAAATATTCGTCTGAATAATTACTGTTTAGCTTGTGGTTAATTTCTTTAATTTTTTCAATAGTTTCGATTAAAATTCCTGCTAGCACTTTTTTCCAAATAATGGTTTCTTCTAAATAGTCGCCATGAGTGAGATTATCAATATTTTTGATAAAAATAATATCTTCTTCTAATTTATTTAAGTTTGTTAGCAAGGCTCCATGCCCTCCCGGACGAAAAACAAGCTCTTTGTTTTCGTTTCTGACTAAATCTCCATTTTTATAACAAGATATAGTGTCTGTTGATTTTTCCTGAACCGAAAAACTAAGTTTAAATTTAAAATTAGATTTTTTATTTATTTCTATAAGTTTATTTTTGAAATCGTCTATAAATTCGGGCGAAACAGTTAGGTGAATATGGAAATTGTCTTCATTATTTATCAGTGCTTTTGTTTCAATTAAATGTTCTTCGAAAGCAGTATGTGCTCCGTCTGCATAGCTATGAAAATCTAATAATCCTTTTGGAAGATTTGCGTAATTTAACCCTGAATACAAGATTTTTTCAATCAGGTCTTCAATATTTTCAATATTAGTGCAAAGTTTTTTTAATTTTCCGTAAAAAGCAAAATTTTTAATTTGCTCTAAACCATTTTTTACAGAATAAAAACCTCCTTCGTTTAAATTTTTAAGATTAGGCTCTAGATTATAGGAAATATATCTTTTAAACATTCGGGTTGCTGCACCAGAAGCAGGAATAAATTTTGCAAACGAATATTTACCTGTGTTTGAATGAAATTTTTCTTGATAAATTTCCGGGTTTTCAATAACTTTAATCCCTTTTTCTATACTTGCAGGCTCATAAATATTTAAAAACGAGCTTTCTTTATTTAGCAATTCAATTTGTTCTTGAAGTAAATCTTGGTTTAAGCCCAAGTTTTTGAGATTTTCTTCATCTTTATTTGTTAGCATAAATGTTTTTTCTGCAAGTTAATTTTAAAAATTTATAATTAAAAAAAATATTGTGAAAAGTTAGTGTATTTTAAGAAAAAAATTATCAAAGCAAATTTTTCAGGAAAGTAAAAGTTAATAAATAAAAGCTTTTGCATCTCCTGATTTCGTTACTCAAAAATCATCAAAAGTATAACTTTCTGATATGTAGGGTATTGTGCTTTTGTATGCTCTGTTTTTGTGATACGCAATGACGTAGGCAGGCCTGCGACAGCAACCACAAGGATAACAGCACTCTGTCTGGGGGAAGCAATTGTATTGATGAGTTTATTTTTGTTTGCTTATCTATATTTATACTATAAATAAACTAAAAATTTAATTATATCTATGTTTATTTATCAACATTTACGTGATAATTGTGAAACTTAGATTTTGTATATATTTTTAAAATTTGAATTTTGTAGAAAAAATAAAAAGCCTTAATTAAGAAAAATTAAGGCTTTTTTGAGAAAAGCGTGAACTTACAAATCTATTATGAAATGTTCATACAAAATAATATAAATTTATAAATATATGTTTGTAAAAATGCGACAAAAGTTAATGTTTGAAAAAAATAAATTAGTTGTCTTTATTTGAATATTTCTGAAATTATTGTAGATTTTAACCAATTAAAGTTTTTCGGATTATATTTGGCAAAATCATAAAAATCTTTTGTAAAATGCGATTGGTCGAAATAATAACCGTGAAAACTTAAGTCGTTCCAGGAAATATTTGGGTTATTATACATAAGTTTTATAATGTATTTATGTCTAAGAATTCTTGAAAATTTTTTTGGAGATGTTCCTATTGTTTTTGAGAAATATCTTTGAAGTGTGCGTAAGGAAAACTTTTCATTAATAATTTCGTTTAGGTTAATAAGCCCATTTTTAGCTATAATATCATCGACAAGCGAGTCGAAATAATTTTGTTTAACTACTTTATTATTTTGGTTTTCTAGTAAAAAGTTTTCCATTATATCGATAAGTTCACTTCTATTTGCTGATACACTTATGTCTTTAATCAGTTTGCTTATTTTTTCTTCTCCAAAAACCTTACAAGCTTCTGTAACGTTAAGTTTATCGTTTGGTGGTGTTTGCCCAAATAAGTTATAATATCCATAAGCTTTGAAGTTAATAATAATTAATCCCATATTTGCTCTTGGTGCAAGAGTTACGTGTCTGTTATAAAGTCCGGTAATTAAAGATTTAATGTTTGTATTTTCTAATTGATAAATTCCTTTATAATTACCTAGGACGAGTTGTAATGTTGGGTAAGCTATTGGAGGGATTGAAATTGCGGGGTAAAAATTATTATGTTTGTTAGTTCTAAAAACCCAATAACTGTCGATATATGGTTTTAAGTTTTTATTTTCAACTTCTAATATTGTTCTAGTAATAAGTATATTAGTTTCATTACTCATAATATATGAAAGGATTTAAAATAACTAAAATAGAATCACTAATACTGTTTGATGAGGTAAAAATTCCTATGCCGTTTTCAACATTTGAAAATACCATTACAGGTTCGGCAAAAGGGTTGCCGTTTGCGTCATTATATTTATTTAAAGATATAATATATTTATAAAAATCTGGGCTTAGGCTGTATAAATCAAAATAGATCATATTAGTGTCGGCATTGAAATAATATTGAGCGAGACTAATTTTAACACTATAAGATTTGCCGTCGAAGAGTTCGTCGCTAAATGTAATATTATCTATATAGGTGTTGTTTTCTAGATTGATGTCATTTGAATTAAAATATAATGAAGTTGTTCTATATTCGTATCTATAGCCTCCGTAAGTAATATTAACAATAGTTGTGTCAGCCCCAACATATAAAGTATCGTATTGAATTAGATTAGGATCCCAAATTTCTTGTTTATATTTATTTCTTAGCTTAATCATATAGTAGTTATTTTCAAATTTAGGGTCAGTAAACTTAATGTCAAAAACATGGTATTCTGTACCATTTTCATCATAAGATTTACTAGAGCTAATTGTAAAATTTGATATTTTATTGGGTATAGTTGTAACGGCGGAAATTGTTTCGAGTTTTGGGTGTTTCGCAATTATCTTATAAGTTTTATCAAACTTTGGTTTATAATTAGTATAATAGTTTCCGTTTTTGTCGTGAATTAAATTTCCAATTAGGATGTCGTCTTCGTATAGTTCTATGCTTGCGTCTTCAATACTTTGGATAACGGCATTATCAAGGATATGTCTTGATTTACTTAGGTTTATTACAATTGATGAGTCAGGATTTAAGTTTGCGTTTAACACTAATTTAATTTTTGAGGCTTCGATATCGATTTCTATTGTTTTTTGACAAGCGAAATTAATAATTCCCATTATAAATATCGAAGTAATAATTATTGCATATTTTAAATATTTTATTTTCATATTACGTAATTTAAAATTTAAAAGCATATCTCACCGAAGGAATAATTGGGAATAAACTCATTTGTTTAAGCACTCTTTTGTTATTATCGTATCCAAAAAACAAAAAGAAAGGATTTTGTCTATTATATGCGTTGTAAGCTCCGAAACTCCATGTTTGACTTCCCCATTTTGTTTTTTTCTTTAGGTTAACACTAAGGTCTAGTCTATGGTATGCAGGAGTTCTGTATGAGTTTCTGCCATTATAAAATTCGATTTCGTTAAAATATGAATATTCTCCCCAATTTTCTGAAAATAATGAAGAATATCTTGCTACGCCAAGAGTTGTTGCGTTTCCTGTTCCATATACCCAGGTTAATCCGCAATCTACCTTTTCGTTAAACTCATACATTAAAACAAGTGATATATCATGCCGCCTGTCGTATTTGTATGGGAAAGGCTTTCCGAAATTTATATTTTCAAACTTTCGCCATGACCAAGAAAGTGTGTAGCCTATCCAGCCTGTTAATTTGCCAAAATTTTTTCTTAAAAGAACTTCCGCACCGTATGAGTATCCGCTTCCAAGTTCAAGCTTAGATTCCCAATTTTGGGCAAGTTGGAAAAATCCGGCACCTTCTTTATACTCGATTAGATTATCCATAGTTTTATAATAGCCCTCTATACTCAAATCCCAATTATTATTTATATTATATGCAAATCCTAAAGCAGCTTGTTTTGAAGTTTCGGGGCGTACTGAATCTGTTGAGGGGAGCCATAAGTCTGTTGGTAGCCCGATGTTTGAGTTGGTAAGCAAGTGGATATATTGAGACATGTGAGTATATGCAAGTTTTACTGACATTTTTTCGTTTAACAAAATTCTAGCTGATATTCTTGGTTGTAGAGATTGATAAAACCGTTTTTGAACATAAAATCCTGAATAGTGAGCACCGAAATTAAATTTTAATAAGCCAGTGGCATCCCACGAGTCTTCTGCATAAGTATAAAACTCGTTAGCATAAATCCTTTTATTTGAAAGGTCGTGAGAAATAGTATTATCCCCTAAAGTCATTGAATATGTCGAACCACCAGGCGAAAAAGTGTGGTATAAATAATTTGTTCCAAATTTTATTGAATGTTTTGGTACTGGATTGTAATCAAAGTCAATTGTAGCTCCAGTATTTTCTATGCCCGATAAATAATTAAACATAAATTCATTGTCAACGGCTTTTCCTCTAGTTTGAGTATATTTTTGTACAGTTTCAAATTTATAATTGCTATATACCACAGTTAAGTTCGAGAAAAGTTTTTTATGAAATACATGATTCCATCGCAAGGCGCTTGTAATATTTCCCCAATTTAAGTTAAAATTAATATTTTCGGTATTTGTGGTATCATTGTAAACATAGCTTTCCTTTTGTCTTGTATAGGCTTTGTCTTTGCCTGCGTAAAAACTTAAAAATAATCTATCTCTATCAGATATTTTGTAATTTACTTTTGCATTTGCATCATAAAAATAATATCCTGCTCTAAGTTTTGATGGACCTTCGACTGCACTATTAATTGCTTGGATAATTGGGGCTGCTAGAATGTCTATATAAGTTCTACGGGCAGAAATTATAAATGACGATTTATCTTTAATAATTGGACCTTCGAAAGTCAATTTAGATGAAATATTCCCTATTGAGCCTTCGCCTTGATATTTTTTTAAGTTTCCTTCTTTCATTCTAATATCCAAAACGGAGGAAAGTCTTCCGCCATAACGAGCAGGAAACCCACCTTTAATAAGTTTAACATTAGAAATAGCATCTGTGTTAAAGACTGAAAAGAAACCGAATAAGTGCGAAGCATTATATACAGGCACGCCGTCGAGTAAAATTAAGTTTTGGTCGGGACCACCGCCTCTAACATACAATCCGCTACTACCTTCCGAACCCGATTGGACACCAGGCATTAGTTGTAAAGATTTTAGGACATCGGCTTCGCCAAGCAAAACAGGTAGAGCTTTAATTTGATGAACAGGCATTTCTATCATACTCATTTGAGTACTCTTAACAATTTCGTCAGATTTTTTATCTAAAATAGTAACTTCGGCAAGCATAATACTTGGGTCTAGCTGAATATTTATTTTTATATCGGCAGATAAATGTAAATTTGTCGAAAACGAGGCATATCCAACAAAAGAAACATTTAATTCTACTGAATCCGAGTTTAAAGTGAGACTAAAAAAACCATATTCGTTTGTAGTAGTGCCTTGTTTTGTTCGTAAATCATATACATTAGCACTGAAAATGCTTTCACCTGAACGCTTATCTTCTACATATCCGCTAATAGTATATTTTTGAGCATAAGTCCCTAACATGCATGTAAGTAAAAAAATCATGCAAAAAACCGCTTTTCTTTTCATTTTAAAATGAATTTCTTATAATAAGTATAATTCTTTAACAATTATTTGTAAATATAGTTTAATTATTTTAGAGATATACAAAGATTACGCCAATTATTTTAAAATATTTGACATTTTTCCCAAAAACTCGTTTGTATGAAAATTAAGGATATTTGAGTTTTCGATAAACCATATTTTTGTTGCAAACTTTATTGAGTTTTCTAAATCGTGGCTAGAAAATATTACGCATTTATTTTTATTTTCGCTAATGTTTTTTAAAATATTCAAAAATTGGAGTTTCATTTTATAATCAAGAAAAGCACTTGGTTCGTCTAAAATAATAATGGGAGTTTCTTGAATTAAAGCTCTAGCTATCATTGCTTTTTGTTTTTCGCCATCGCTGAGGCTCCATAATTGTCTGTTTTGGAAGTTTAACAGTTTTAGTTCGGTTAAATAATTTTCAATTATATTAAAATCATTGGTATTTTTTTTATCAAAAATATTTGTATAAGGGCTTCTACCCATTTCGGCGAGTTCGCGAACGCTTAAATTAGACGTAAAATCAATTTTTGTAGGGACAAAACTAATAAGTTGTGATCTTTTAATGAGGTTAATGTTTTTTAGATTGACTCCATTAATTAATATTTCGCCTTTAATTTGGGGTAAAATTCCGCAAATTGTGTTCAAAAATGTAGATTTGCCACTGCCGTTTAAACCGATTAAGCAAATTAAATCTCCGTGTTCTGCTTTAAGCTCAACATTAGAACATAAAGGAGTTTTATATCCAAAGCTTAGGTTTATTATATTTATTAAGGGTTCAATTTTCATACGAAAGTTCTTTTATTTTTGAAGACTACCCAAATAATAAAAGGGACTCCTAATATTGCTGTGATTGCATTTATTGGCAAGTTTCCATTTTGTGTAAATAAATTACTTAAAATATCTCCCAATATTAAAAATATTGCACCTAGTAATGTTGTAGCAGGGATTAGAATAAAATGATTTGAACTATTAAATATCCAACGGCTAATGTGAGGGACGGCAATTCCGATGAAGCCGATAGGTCCGCAATATGCTGTAACAACGCCTGTTAAAACGCTAACAATAGTAAAACTAATTATTCTTAAAAACTTAAGATTTATTCCCATTGTTTTAGCGAAACTTTCGCCGGGTAACATAAGGTTTAGTTTTTTAGAAAGGGCGAAAGCAATGAAAATAAAACTAACAAGTAATGGTAGTGCAATTAAAATATCTTTTGAAGAGCTTGTTGTTAAACTTCCCATTGTCCATACAATAAAAGATTTGACATTAATATTATTTGCATAATATTGCAATATGTTGACTATTGCTCCAATAACTCCAGCAATTAAAATACCAATAATTAAAATTGAAAGTATATCTCTAATTTTTAGTGAAATAGCAAGGATTAAACTAAGTATTAAGGCAGCTCCAATACCTGCTGCTATTATTGTTGCAAAATTTGAGACTATATTAAAATTATTGCCAAATAAATTATTTCCAGCCAAAACAACGATAGCAACGCCAAGACTTGCGCCACTGCTGATGCCTAAAATATCAGGACCGGCTAATGGATTTCGGAATATAGTTTGCATAAGCAAGCCCGAAACAGATAAACTTGCACCTGCTAAAATTGCCATACTAACTCGTGGTATTCTAAATTCTTTAAGAAGTAAGTAATAATCAAGTTCGGAAGCGTTTTTGTTTGTAAAATAATTTATAATTTCCGAAAATGAAAGTTTTATACTCCCTGTTATTAAATCAATAAATATTAAAATTAATAGCAAACTGATTAAAATGCTAAAAAATAAAATATATTTAGATTTTTGCATTTAAAAAATTAATTAATTGGTTTGTAATAATACATTTTGTAATCATTTGCAGGGTCTGTGGAAAAAATATTTATTAGGTCTTGTAAAATAATATCGGGGTGTAAAATTCCTGATTCCCAAAAGTCGTTTCCGCCGGCTTTATTTTGTCTTAAATTATTATTAAAAATTTTGGCAGTATTATAAGGGGCAAACTGGGCAAGTCTGGAATCAATTGATAAGATTTCGTATTTTGAGTTAACATTATTTGGGTGCAACCAAATGTCGCAATCTTTTGCTTGCGTAAAAACTTCTTCTATATTTAAAGATTGGCTTTCCGAATTAGAATTGTTTTGAAAAATATATTCACCTCCAGCATCTTTAATAAAATTAGCAAAATATGAGTTTCCGCCTGGTACCCACCAAGTTCCTTTCCAAGGTAAACTAACAAGTATTTTTGGTTTATTTTCTTGGTGAGAAATATTAGATTTTATTTCTGTATATTTATTTTCAATGCTATCAAAATATTCGTTAGCCATATTCAATTTATCGTAAAAGCATGCAAAAAACTTAATCCATTCACTACGCCCTAGTGGAGTTGACTCTAAATAATCATTGATAAAAACAACAGGTATGCCTGCGTCTGTTAATTTTTGGAAATTTGACTTAGCAGAATTATTTATCCCGAAGGCAAAAACAACATCAGGAGATATAGCTAAAATTTTTTCGTAATTAATTTGCGAATCATACCCAACATCATGAATTTTATTTGCTCTGATAAGTTGTGAAATTTCACTGTTAAAGACTAAATCGGGAGTACTTAATCCTTTAATTGTTGATGCCATGTTTAGTTCTGAAATAAAGGCAGAATAGCTGGTCGATAAACAAACAACTTTAGAAACAGGAATTTTAATAATTACATTACTATTTGATTTTACTTCACTTTCTAATGAAAGCAAATAATTAAAATTATTATTTTCATTTTGATTAAAATAATCTTTTACTTTAAGAATATAGCCTTCTGAAATTTGTTTAATTTCAAATCCTTTTGCATATTTATTGGGAATAATTTTTCCTTCGCCAGTTTTTATTTTGTTATTACTGCATGATACGAATAGAATTATTAATGTTGCCAATTTTAATATGGTTAAAGATAATATTTTCATTTCATTGTTTTAGTATCTTCAAAATTGTATTAATAAAATAATCAGAAAAAAACCTCTGATATGCAAAGATAAACAGAGGTTTTGATAATTGTTGTTTACTTTTATTATTTTGTTAACAAAACTTTTTTATTAAAATATAGTTCACCGACTTTCATACGAATAATATATAGCCCTTCGGGATATTTACTCAGGTCAGTTGTATATTCATCGATTCCATTTTTGTAAACTTCGCTTGTAACTTTTCTACCCATTAAATCATATATATCAAAGCTAAAGCTGTTGTAGAATGAATCTTTTATTTTTAAAGTAACTATGCCATTAGTTGGATTTGGGTATATATCTATTTCATTATCGGAAATAATATTTTCGACATCAACAAGGCAAGCGATAGGTTTTAAAGGTAAGGCAGAGCTAAAATTAAACAATTCGTTTGTTGTGTACCAGACACTTCCTTTTTTCATCCAGAGTTGGTTTTGAGCTGGATTGTTTGGTCTTGGAGCGGCAATTCCAACAACAAAAGAGTCATCTGAAAAACCGTCATTGTCCTCGTCTGGGTAATTTAATTTATAACCGATATAAAAAGGTCCGTTAACTTGAATTGGCGGATTAAATTGAATAACATTAGATTGATTAGCTGTTAATTGACGTAGTAGTACTTTTTTCTCACCTAAGACAGAGTCGGGTGTTGGATAATTTCCATCCCAGACATAAAATTTGACGAAAGAATCATTTGCGTCATACTTTAATTTACTAACAGGCACGATAACTGCACTTATTTCGCTAAAAGAATGTTCATTAAAATAATTTGCATAAGTACTAATTTTCAATCCGTTTTGTCCGGCGAGATAACCCCAATTTCCGGTTGGCACTCTTGGTTCGACAACTTCGCCTTGATTAATTGTTGTAATTGTATCGCAATAAGAGTGAACTGGGCTACTAAAAACGTATATATAATTTTCTTTAGTTATCGTACTAGAGCCACAATTGTTATTAACAGTAAGGGTAACATCGTAAATTCCTGGGGTGTTATATTTTATTGGCAAAGTTGGAGAGCCTTCGTTACTGCTTGCAGGGCTTCCACCATTGAAAACCCAGGTATAATACGAAGGGAGTCCTATTGATTGGTCATAAAATTGCACGCTTTCTCCTGCGGCAATTAAACGAGTTGTAGCACTAAATCCAACGCTAGGCGGGTCTAAACAAGGGTCTTCGCCGGCAACTAAAATATAAAATTCTTTAAACATTATGTCAATGCCAAAATTATTGCGAACAGTTAAACGTACTGAGTAAGTTCCAGCAAAAGGATAGGTGATCCCGACAGGATTTTTTTGATTACTAGAAGTTTGCTCGGCGCCTTGGAATTCCCAAGTCCACTGATAAGGATTGCCTGTACTGAGATCAATAAAATTAATAGCTGAACCAGGGGTAATTACAGTGTAATTAGCTGTAAAATTAGCTTCTGGTGGTGTAGTTGCTTTTGGAATAACAGTAATATAATCAATTTTTGTTTCTATATCTTGTACGTTATTTGTTTTTCGGCATCTTAAAGTAACATCATACGTTCCAACTTGAGAGTAAGAAATAGGCGGAGGCGTTGAATCATTATAAACAGAAGGTGTTCCTCCTTCAAATTCCCAAGCCCATTGATTAAATGGTCCATTTTCAGAAGTATTTGTATAACGCACAACTCCTCCAACAGGTATAACTCTATAATTTGCTTCGAAATTAGCAATAGGACTATTGGGGTCTGGGTTAACGGTAATACAATCAGGGCAAATGTAGGTATCCTGTCCGTTTGCATTTTGAACTTGAAGCACTACGTCATAAATACCTGGGTTAGGATAACAAATATTTGAAGGGTGTTGATTAGTTGATGATAAAGTTGCTGCGCCAGGGAAAGACCAAGACCAGGAGGTCGGGTTTCCTGTTGATTGGTCATTAAAATTAATGCATTGTCCTGCTGTTATAGTGTAATTTGAGGCTACAAATGTAGCATGTAATACACCAGGTCCACCAGAAACGACAATATATCCTGTTTTAACTTCTTCGTCTTGATTTTGTCCATCGCTAACGACTAGTGTTACATTATAATTACCTGCTGAGCTGTATGTAACGCTAGGATTTTGAGCAGTGCTAGTAGCTGGATTTCCGCCTGGAAATTCCCAATTCCAAGAGGTAATATTTCCTAAAGATTGGTCTGTAAAAATAACTGTACCCCCTGGTGTGATATTAGTCTGATTTGCTGTAAATTCGGCGACAAGTGCACCTGCTGCAACAACAGTAATATAATCAGTTTTTGTTTTTGTGTCATTTCCAGAACTATTTGTTGCTTTTAAACTAACGGTATAGGTTCCGGGTGTGTTGTAAACAATATTTGGTCCTTGGTCTGTGCTTGTAGAAGGTGTTCCGCCATTAAAAGTCCATTGCCAAGAAGTTGGATTGTTTGTTGACAAATCAGAAAAGTTTACAGTTCCTCCTGCAACAACAGTTGTAGGAGATCCTATAAAGTCAGCTAAAGGAGCATTTCCAGTGGCTGCATTAGGGTCAAAGCCTGGACAAGTCTCAGCTCCTGTATTAGCTGGGTCTAACCATGGTTTTAACTGCTTATCTTGTGCAGAGCCATTCGAAATCCAGTGATAATCAAATTTTCCATATAAATCATAAGCCTGTGCAGCAGATACACCACAATTTGATGCTCCTCCAGATAAAGTTCCAACAACAAGTTTGTTGTTATTAAATATTGGCGAACCTGACGACCCTCCCTCGGTAACTCCCCAGTTAGTTTGTGTAGCTACCCAATTTGCTTTCCAGTGTGCATTTGGCGGGCAGTTGTTGAACGTTCCGTTAACTAAAGATGCTGTATAAGTGGATATTTTCTTAATATCTCCTGAAGGGTGATGAATGCCAACCCCATTCGAACTTGGTGTTGTAGATCTGTCCCAGCCGTTATAGTAAGCATTATAACCAGCCAATATAGTTTGAGTTGTATTTAATTCTAGCAGTAAAACATCTGACCCAGAATTTTGGTCGCCTCTCATTCTCCTAACAGCACCTGTTACGGTATTGGGTTGTGGTGCTGTACCAGGATTGGTACAACCTGGGGCTTCGTAATTAAAATAAAAAGCCCAGCCAGTAAAACTTGCAGCCCACCCACCACAATGGTCGGCGGTTAAAAAATATGGTGTTCCATCGTTAGCTGTATTATTTACTAATGAGCCTGTGCATAAGCCTGTACCTGTAAAAATTTCTGCAACGCCTTTTTTTTGAGCTTGCCAATCGGCACCTTCAGGGCAGTTAACATTTACCTCGCAAGAACCGGATGCTCCCATGTTTCCAGGAGCTTTACTGTCGTCTTCGTATCTTCCAATAAGCTGTGATATGCCTTTGTAAATATAAGAAATTTCATAAATATCTATATTTGGTGTTTCTGTTGCTTGTGGATATTGTATATATTCTAAGTACACATCGCTACCTTGAATTATCTCAGTAGCAAAATCTGAAAACAATATTGGATTATTTCTGTGGTCAAATGAACCTATTACTTGTTTCCTATTTTGATTAAATAAAAATAGTTGTGAGTTTTTAGGAAGATAAAAGTCTTTGTAATATAATGCTAGACCTTTTGCTCCTTCCATTGATATGTGTAATCTCCAAACTTTTGACCCGTCAGGCAAAAAATCCCAAGTACCTGAATTTTCCATGTTAATATTTACAGGAACTAATTCTGCAATTTTATAAATCTGCCCATTTTTTTCGAAATACTCTGATTCCATAAGCAAATCATCAATCTTTGGCGAAGCTATCTGAACAAGATCGATTTCGCTTGATAAACTTTTACTTGCAAAACTTAATGGTTGTCCTCCGTAACTTGGTTGGGAGAACACGTTACTACTCAATAGTAGCAAGGCTATACTAACAAATAATAGAGTGAGTTTTTTCATTGTACAATAATGTTTTTATCAAAAATATTATGCAAATTAAACATTTTTTTTTAGACTGTAAATATAATAATTTTATTTTATTTATTTAACGAATTTTATTAAAACAAGTTGCTTTAATAAAAATTATATTTAATTTGTATGTAAAATATTGATAATCAAAAAATTAACTATCAATAAATAAAAAAAGAAAAAAAATCTTAAAAAAAGTTTGGAAAATTAAATTCATTAGATATATCTTTGCAGTCCCAAAAAAGGGATAATGAGATTGATTAGCTCAGCAGGTAGAGCACCTGCCTTTTAAGCAGGGGGTCTGGAGTTCGAGTCTCCAATCAATCACTCTCATTTTAAGAGGTTGACGTAA
>CAYRQZ010000066.1:0-14987 GCA_964426585.1 uncultured Bacteroidales bacterium
TAAATTTAATAAGAAGTTTTTCTATTCCCTTAGCATATTTATTTGGAGAGCCTCCTATATGGGTCATAAAGACTATTTGTTCATGAATCTTAAAATATTGATATGCTTTTGTTCTCAATCTAATTTGATAATCATCAATATTTCCATATACAGCACGAACGGGTTTAAATTGCTCTAATTTATCTAAAACTTCGATGCTTCCAATATCTCCGGCGTGCCAAATTTCATCACAATCCTTTAAAAAACTCAAAACCTGAGTATCTAAATGCGAGTGAGTATCGGATATAAGACCTATTTTCATTATTTTTTTTTCAAATATAATAAATTCTTATCAAATATCTCAATTTCAAAATATCTCGGAAATTTATTATTTTTGTATTTTTGAAAAATAATAAAATGTATTTAAAGAATTTATCGCTTATTAATTTTAAAAATTTTGAAAGTTTTGAGTTTGAGTCTTGCTCAAAAATTAATTGTTTAATTGGCGATAATGGAGTTGGAAAAACGAATATTTTAGATAGCATTCATTACCTTTCGTTTTGCAAAAGTTTTTTAAACCCCTCGGATAGGCAAAATATTAAAACCGGTGAGGATTTTTTTGTAATAAAAGGAGAGTTCGACTTAAATGACAATATTGAAAATATTTATTGTGGCGTTCAAATTGACAAACGCAAGTCTTTTAGACGAAATGGAATAGAATATCAAAAACTTTCCGAGCATATTGGTCTATTACCTGTTGTATATTCCACTCCTTACGACTCTGACTTAGTTCACGGCGGTAGCGAGCTTAGACGCAAATTTGCCGACTCTATAATTTCGCAATTTGACCGCTCTTATCTCAATAATTTAATAAATTATAATAAAGCCCTTGAACAACGCAATATTTTACTAAAAAATAAGTGGACGAACAAAAAAGTAAGTAGCGACGAAATCGAAATTTGGGATTTTAAACTTTCTGAACATGCAGATTTAATTTACAAAACAAGAAAAGATTTTTCAGACGAAATAATACCGATTTTTCAAAAATATTATGAATTAATTTCCGACCATAACGAAAAAGTTGAGTTAGCATATATATCTCAGCTACACACAAGTAATTTGTATGAAAGTTTAAGGAAAAACTTAGAAAGAGATTTAATGTTAGGCTATACTTCTTACGGCATTCATAAAGATGATTTTGATTTTAAGATACTTGAATATCCCATAAAAAAATATGGTTCTCAAGGACAGCAAAAAACTTTTGTTATTAGTTTAAAATTTGCTTGGTTTGAATATATTAGCAATAAATTAAACATGGCACCTATTTTGTTACTTGACGATATATTTGACAAATTAGATAAAAAAAGAGTAAAAGTTATTACTAAATTGGTATCTAATCAAAATTTTGGACAAATATTTATAACAGACACAAGCTATTCGAGAATGCCGGATATTTTAGATAACTTGGATATTAATTATAAAATATTAAATTTGTCAACAAATAATATTATTATTAACGAATAAACATTTTTTATGAAACTTAAATCACTATTATTAATTTGCGTAGCTTTATTTTTTACTTCTGCATTATTTTCGCAAAATCAGAAAAAAGATTTCGAAAAATTTATTGTTGGGAAATGGAAAGTTGATTCCTTAGAAATAGGAAATTTTAATTTAGCACCTCAATATGAGGCTATTATTAAAGAAAAACTTCCGCAAATTATTGAATCCACAGAAGTTATTTTTTACCCTAACAAAAAATACTATAAAAAAGGTTTTGAAGGAACTACAGAAGGCACTTGGACAATGTCAAAAGATGGACAATACATAAGTGTTAAAATTAAAGGGAAAGACAAAGAAGACAGAACAAAAGTTATTTTACTTACAAACAATAAATTAATTTTGGCTCCCGACGACGAAAACGCTGTAAATTCAAAAGCCTATATGTATAAAGTTGATAACTAGGAGGCTAAATTTTGCAAACAAGTTTAAAAATTGCAGTCGATTTTGACGGCACCATAGTTGAACATAACTTTCCCGAAATTGGCGAGATTATTCCGGGTGCTTTTGAGGTTCTCCGCGAAATTCAGGCTAAGGGTCATAAATTAATTTTATGGACAGTAAGAGATGGAATTGATTTACAAAACGCTACTGACTTTTGTCTAGAAAATGGTGTTATTTTTTATGCAATAAACGAAAGTTTTCCAAACGAAGATTTTAACAAATACATTAGTCGTAAAATTGATGTCGACATTTTTATTGATGATAGAAGCATTGGAGGCTTTATCGGCTGGAATAAAGTTAGAGAAATAATTATTCCAGATTCTCCAAATATTGTAAAAGAAGAAGAAGTTAAAAAAGAAATAGAAAAACCAAAACCTTGGATAAAAAGGCTTTTTGGAAAGTAAAACAATATCATTTTTTGGTTTTATAATGATTAAAAATATAATTTTTGATTTAGGCAACGTTATCCTAAATATTGACACAAAGCAAAGCGAAATTGAGTTTGCAAAACATGGAATACAAAATTTTGAATCACTATACAGTCTTGCAAGTCAATTAAAAATTTTTGACGAATTAGAAACAGGTAAATTAAGCCCCCAAGATTTTTATTTAAAAATTCGACAATTTACAAATTCACACTTAGATGATGAAACTTTAAAAAACTGTTGGAATGCCCTAATTTTAGATTTTCCAGCCAAAAGAATTGAGCTTATATTATCACTACAAACTAAATATAGATTGTTTTTATTAAGCAATACTAATATAATACATTACAACTATTATAATTCTATTTTCGTAAAAGAATATGGTTTAAAAAGTTTTAACTCCTTATTTGAAAAAGCATATTATTCACATGAAATAGGATTTAGAAAACCCGACTTGAGGGCATTTGAAACTATTTTGCAAAACTCTAAAATCAAAGCTGAAGAAACTTTATTTATTGACGACAATAAAGCCAATATTGAAACTGCCAAAACTCTTGGATTACATACTTTATGGCTAAGAAATAATAATTTAGAGCAAATTGATTTAGAATGCTATATTGAAAAAAATTATAAAGTTTAAAGTACTAATTTATTATATACGACAAACTATAAAACTTAATAAATCAATAACTTAAAACATAAAAACAAACTGTAAAATAGCAAAAACTAATAAAAAAAGTTCGACTTTTAAAAGTTGAACCAATTTTTTCAAAAAAATGAAACATTTTCAAAAAAAAATACGTATATATAAAAATGTCTAATTAATTAGTGAAAAAAGTAATTAAAAAAAATGTAGAATTTAAAATTTCACATTCTTTTTTTTGTTTAAGCTTATAAATGAATTTGCAGAAAAATATTGTGATAAAAGCGAAATAATTAAGTGGAATAAACTGTTAAAATTTTAATAAGAAAGAAAAAAGAAAGAATGAGCTTTAAAACTGCAAAAACAAACAAAGTTAATTTATTGATTGAACAGGGGATAAGGGTAATTACAGTAGATCAAGCTGCAAAAATTGCTAATGTTTCTGCTATAACTATTCATAATTGGATAAAAACTCAATATTTAACAACAGTAAGTAAAGGTTTGATTGCTATGGATTCATTTGAGTATTTTATGTCAAATATTGCGGGCAAAGAGAAGCTTAATTCGAGAGCAAATAAACTACAAAAAGACAAACATAATCACGAAGAAGTATCAAGCACTATCAATTTATTAATTCAAAAATATAGTGGTGAAAAAATAGGCATTGAATACGAAAATTTATTATCAAATTCATTTCGCAACAAAGAAGGCGTATATTACACTCCGGCATGGATTGTTGCCGATATGTTTAAAAATATTCCAATAAATACCAACACAAAATTTTTAGACCCTTGTTGTGGTTCAGGAAATTTTATAATTCAAGCTATTAAATTGGGCGTTTCACCCAAAAACGTTTATGGTTTTGACCTAGATGAAAATGCAGTTTTCATTACCAAGCAACGTATAAAAGACGAGTTTGGGTTTGAAACACAAAACATTAAAATTGGTGATTTTTTATATGAGGCTCAAAAGCTTAAACAAGCTAGTGTTTCATTTGATTTAATTTTTACTAATCCTCCTTGGGGTAAAAAAATTGATAAATCAGATAGGGAAAAGTTTGCTGCTGTTTATAACTGCGGGAATAGCCTTGATACGACTTCATTGTTTATGTCTGCAAGCCTCTCTTTGCTAAAACGTGATGGATTTTTAGGATTTCTCATGCAACAAGCATTTTTTAATATTAGCACATTTGAAAATATTAGAAATAAAGTTATCTCAAAACATATTTTACGTTTGGTTGATTATGATAGAGCTTTCAAAGGCTTATATACAAAGGCACAATCTGTAATTCTTTCAAATAAAAAGCCAAAAGCTAATTCGCTTGTTGAATGCTTTCATAATCAAGAAAGCTATATGCGTTCTTTATCTTCATTTAACAATAATCCCAAGCATATTTTTAATTTTTGGGCAAATCAAGACGAAGCAAAAGTAATTGACCGGCTTTATTCTCTTAATCACATTACATTACAAGGTAAAGCAAAATGGGCATTAGGAATTGTTACGGGGAATAATAAAAAATATTGTCGCAAGTCAAACGAAAATAACAATTACATTCCAATATACAAAGGTTTAGATATTACTAAAAATAAATTGAAAGAACCAAGCTGTTATATTTTTGATGATTTTTCAAAATTTCAGCAAGTGGCACCAATGAAAATGTATCAAGCAGAAGAAAAGTTAATTTATAAATTTATTTCGTCTAAGCTTTGTTTTTTTTATGATCGTCAACAAAGATTTGTTTTGAATAGTGCTAACATTCTTATTCCGACAAAAATCACAATTACAACACAACAACTTGCGGACTTACTAAATAGTGAAATTATGAATTGGTTGTTTAATAAGCTTTTTTCGACACACAAAGTTTTACGTGGTGACATAGAGCTTCTTCCTATTCATACAGAATACTTTAAAAAATACGAATTATTTTCGGAAGAAACATATTTGGAATACTTACAAATATCAAAGAATGGGAAAAACACTTTTATCATTACTGAATAAAAAGGAAAGATTAAAACTTAATCTTTTCAACTACTTTCATTCCATCAATTGCGGAAGACACAATACCGCCAGCATATCCTGCCCCTTCGCCACAAGGATACAAACCATTAATACCTGTACTTTGCATGCTTAATAAATCTCTTGTAATTTTGATAGGACTACTTGTTCTTGATTCCACACCAACAATAATTGCTTGATTAGTAATAAAACCTTTCATTTGTTTATCAAACTCTATAAAGGCTTTTTGCAGTCTTTTACCAATAACTTCGGGTAGCCAAAAATGAATAGGGCTATTTACTAATCCAGGATAATAAGAAGAAATTGGTAAGTTAGGCGAGATTTTACCTTTTACAAAATCGCTTAATCTCTGAGCAGGAGCTTTAAAGCCAGAGGCTGCATTTTGCCAAGCCATATTTTCTAAATGTTTTTGAAAACTTAAACCAGGAAATTTATCTTTTTTAGCAAATTGAAACACATCATCAGTATTAAGTTCGACAACAATTCCAGAATTTGCAAAAGGCGAGTTTCTTTTTGAGTTTGACATTCCGTTAACAACAGCTTGATTTTTGTCGGTAGAAGCACACACAATAGTACCGCCTGGGCACATACAAAAAGAATAAACACCTCGTCCATCTATTTGTTTTACTAACGAATAATAAGCAGGTGGAATAAGTTTACCGCGTTCTTTTCTTTTATATTGAATACTATCTATTAATTCTTGGGGATGTTCAACTCTTACACCCATTGCAAAACCTTTGTTTTCGAGAGGAATATTTTGTTTATCCAAAAAATCATAAACATCGCGAGCAGAATGTCCTGTTGCTAGAATAACATTATTTGCTATGAACTCTTCATTATTGTTAGCAATTACGCCTTTAACTTGTTTGTCTTTTAAAATTATATTTGTAACTTTTTTATTAAAAAATACTTCCCCACCACAAGAAATAATTTTTTTGCGAATAGCTTTCATAATATTGGGCAACTTGTCAGTTCCGACATGAGGGTGAGAATTAATTAAAACATCATGGTCGGCGCCAAAATAGTGGAGGAGTTGCAGAATTGTTTTTATATCGCCACGTTTTTTAGACCGAGTATAAAGTTTCCCATCAGAGTAAGTTCCAGCACCTCCTTCTCCAAAAGCATAATTAGAATTAAGATTTATAACTTGTTGTCTATTCAAAATTGCTATATCATGTTTTCTGTCTTCGATTGCCTTTCCTCTCTCAAGTACTATTGGTTTATAACCAAGTATTAAGCATTGTAAAGCTGCAAAATAACCAGCAGGACCAGCCCCAACAATTAAAACAGGTTTAGAAATATCAGCTTGTTTAAAGTCGAACTCAGTTTTTAGAGAAGGAAATTCGCCTTTTCCGATAATAAATTGAATTTTAACATTAAATTTAACATTTTTTCTGGCGTCAATAGAACTGCGAATAATACGATAACTACTTATTTGTTCGGGAGAAACACCACTTTTGCGACAAATTTCATTTAAGATATAGGCTTCTTCATTGAATTGTTCGGGCGAAAAGATAAAATCGGCTTCTTTAAGCATATTAGTTCCACCATTTAATTTTATCAATTTTTCCACCCTCAAAATGGAAACTCAAAACAAGCATGTGGGAGTTTAATTTTTTGTAATAATCGGTAAATTGACTATTATCGTATGCAACTACATTAAAAATTCCCCAAGAAGATTTTAGCTCAATGCCGAACATAAAATATTCAAGAAAAAAATCGAGACCTGCTCCTACTTCATAATAGGTATCAAAAGGTTTAAGTCTAATTTTTGGTCTATCTTCTGGTTTAATTTTTCTTTGCGAGGCTAAATCTATTCTGGCGCTAGTACCCGCCAAAATAAAAGGTCTCCAGTTATTAATACGCGCTGCTCTAAATTTAAAACTTAATGGAAAATCGACAAAAGTTGATTCAATCATCATAGAGTGCCTACGATATTGATTATTTTTCACATATTTATATTCCAAGTTTCTTTGCCCAAAAATAAGTCCAGGTAAAAATCTCAAATCAATATATTCGCCTAATCTTAAATTTGATATAATATTAATATTAAAACCAACAAAACGTCCAACTTCAACAGCCATAACAGTATCAAAACTTGTTAGAAAATTAGCTGAGGGACGAATATTAAAATCCATAGTATTTAATCCTAATGAATATCCAAAATGAGCAACTTGTTGGTCGAGTTTTGGCAAATTCATAGGTACAGGCTTTTGAGCCAAAGAACAATTTATAAAAGCAAAGGATAATATTAATATGTAAAAATTCTTTATTTTCAAAACAAAAATTTGTGCAAAGATATAACTGTGTTTTGTATAATTTATTATTTAGAACAATTATTTTTCTTAAACCGCATTAAAAGTCAAAAGTTTAAAAGCTCTAAAAGCAGATTTTGCAAGAAATATGAAAGTTTTTAAAAAATAATTAAAAAATATTTGTTAATTAAATAAAGTTTTCTAAATTTGCAGTCCGAAAATTTTTAAAAATTAATAAAACAAATAAGTAATGTACGCAGTAGTAGAAATCGCAGGACAGCAGTTCAAAGTCGAGAAAGGAAACAAACTTTTTGTACATCGTTTAGAAAACGAAGAAGGTAGCGAGCTTACATTTGACAGAGTGCTATTATTGGATAACGAAGATAAAGTTACAGTAGGAACACCTGTTATTGCAAAAGCTCAAGTTTCGGCAAAAGTTCTCAGACACTGTAAGGGCGAAAAAGTTCTTGTGTTCAAGAAAAAAAGAAGAAAAGGTTATCAAACCTTAAATGGACATCGTCAGTATTTAACTGAAATCGAAATTCAGGACATTAAAGCATAATTTAAAAAGTAATTAGAAATGGCACATAAGAAAGGAGCCGGTAGTTCGCGTAATGGTCGTGAATCCGAAAGTAAAAGATTAGGAGTAAAAATATATGGCGGGCAACTAGCCATAGCAGGAAACATTCTTGTTCGTCAACGTGGTACTCAACATCACCCAGGAAATAATGTAGGTATAGGTAAAGACCATACTTTATTCGCTTTGGTTGATGGAATAGTAAAATTTGAAAAGAAAAGAAATGACAGATCTTTTGTTTCTGTTCTACCTTTTACAGTTGAAGAACCTGTTGTGGAAGAAAAACCTGTAAAAAAAACAACTAAAAAAGTTAAAGAAGAAGTTATTGAAACTCCTATAAACGAAATTGAAAACACTGCAGAAGAAAAAGCTGAATAATGTTTTTTCATAATAATTTTAAAGCCTGCTTTTTGCAGGCTTTTTGTTTTTATTTTTATTCGAAAAATTATGCTATAATAAAATTGTAGTTCTTTAAATTTATGTAATTTCGCAAAATAAATGATTTTTTATGTTGACTGTAAAAGTAATTAAAGAAGAAAAGCAAAGAGTTATCGAACAACTTAGAGTAAAAAATTTTGAATCAGAAGAAATTATTAAAAAAATAATAGAACTTGACGATAAAAGAAAAGATTATCAATTAAAAAAAGATAAACTTCAATATCAATTAAACGAAATTTCTAAGGAAATTGGGAAACTCTATGCTCAGTCAAAGAAAGAAGAAGCTGAGCTTGCAAAAGCAAAAACAATAGAAATAAAAGAAGAAATTCGAGAGTTTGAGTTATTGCTAAATTCTGTAGAAGCTGATTTACAAGCAAATATTATTTTATTACCCAATATTCCGCATGAGTCTGTGCCTAAAGGAAAAACTGCCGAAGACAATATAATTGTTAAAGAAGGTGGTATAATTCCCGAACTTAAAACAAAAAAACCACATTGGGATATTATTAAAGAATTAGATATTATTGATTTTGAACTAGGGGTAAAAATCACAGGAGCAGGTTTTCCTGTTTATAAATCAAAAGGAGCTAAACTTCAAAGAGCTTTGATAAATTTCTTTTTAAACGAAGCTGAAAAAGCAGGATATATCGAAATACAACCACCATTAATTGTAAACGAAGATTCTGGTTTTGGAACTGGACAACTTCCCGATAAAGAAGGGCAAATGTATCACATAGGAATAGATAATTTTTATTTAATACCAACAGCCGAAGTTCCTGTTACAAATATTTATAGGAACGAAATACTAGATGAAAAAGATTTCCCAATAAAAAATGTGGCTTATTCAGCATGTTTTCGAAGAGAAGCAGGGTCATGGGGAGCACATGTAAGGGGATTAAATCGTTTACATCAATTCGATAAGGTAGAAATAGTTCAAGTTACAAAACCCGAAAACTCTTATTCTGTTTTAGAAGAGATGAAACAACATGTTGAGTCGCTTTTAATAAAACTAAATTTGCCTTACAGAATTTTAAAACTCTGTGGTGGAGATATGAGTTTTACCTCTTCATTAACTTTCGACTTCGAGGTATTTTCGGCTGCTCAAGAAAGATGGTTAGAGGTTAGCTCGGTATCAAATTTTGAAGATTTTCAAACTAATAGATTAAAATTAAGATATAGACCAGAAAACGAGAAGAAAACACGATTAGCACACAGTTTAAACGGCTCTGCACTTGCCCTGCCGAGGATTATGGCAGCAATTCTCGAAAATTACCAATGCGAAGACGGAATAATTGTACCAGAAGTTTTAAGAAGTTTTACCGGTTTTGATAAAATAACAAAATAAATATAATATTGAAATTAAAAAAATTAAAATATTTTATTTCTCTTTTTGGCTTTCTTTTTATTGTTCAAATTTCGGGATTTACCCAAAATGACGACGCTCAATTAGCTTTAAAGTATTACCAGAATAAAGAATTTGACAAAGCTGCTAATCTTTACGAAAAACTATATAAACAAAATAATTTTAAAAATTATAGGGATTATTATTTACGTTGCTTAAGCGAATTAAAAGAGTATGATACTGCCGAAAAATTTTTAAAAAAAGAAATAAAAAAAAATAAAAACGATTTTTATTTGAATATAGACTTGGGAATAGTTTACCAACAAACAAATCGTTTTAAAGAAGCTAATATCGAGTTCGACAACGTAATTAATATTGTAAAAGCAAATCAGAACAGCTTAATTGGTGTAGCCTCAGTATTCATTAACAATCGTCTTTACGATTATGCAGAAAAAACATATTTGGCTGGTATTAAAAACACTAACTACGATTACAATATGGAGCTTGGCAATCTTTACTATATCCAACGCGATTATGCAAAGATGATGGAATATTATCTTGATTATTTAGAAAAAAATCCCACACATTTAAATGTAATTCAATCACGCTTGCAATATATTTCGGCAAATGATATTGATCAAAGTATTGACGACATAATAGAAACTAGCGTAATGGCTAAAATTCAAAAAAAACCACAAGTGCAAGTTTTTAATCAGTTAATAATTTGGCAATACACACAAACAGGTAGATTTAGATTAGCACTAAACCAACTTTTTGCAATAGATAAAAGAACAAAAAACGGCGAAAATGATATAATAAATTACGGCATAGTTTTATTCCAAAATTTGGAATACGACTTAGCATTAGAAGCCTACAATTACATAATTAATAAAGGAAAAGAAAATGCTTATTTTACACTTGCTTATATAGAAAGTTTAAATGTACATTATATAAAGACATTAAATCAAGAAAAGCCTAGCGTAGCCGAGCTAAGCGAATTAGTAAATAAACTAGAAGAGTCTTTAAAAATTGTTCCACGAAAAGAGTCGTTTAAAATAATTTATGCTTTAATAAATCTTTATGCTTTTTACCTAAACGATTTTGATAAATCCATAGAACTTGCTACAAAAAGTATTGATGAAAATAGATTTCAATTTGAACAAACTTTAAATTTAAAACTTCTTTTGGCAGATATTTATTTATTAAGTAACAATTCGTGGGATGCAATTCTAACTTATGCACAAGTCGAAAAAGCTGCTATAGAACGACCTATTGGGCATGAAGCAAGGTATAGAAAAGCAAAACTCGCCTATTATACTGGTCAATTCAAATGGGCTCAAGCGCAACTTGATGTTTTAAAAGGCAGTACCTCAAAATTAATTGCTAATGATGCTATGGAATTAAGTATGTTTATTTCAGCTAATTTTAATTTAGACACAACAGAAACTACTATGCAAATATTTGCAAGAGCAGATTTTTTTATTTTTTCAAAACAATACGAAAAAGCCTTTTTAAGTTTAGATTCCATTGTTGAATTATACCGCAATCACGAACTCATAGACGATGTTTTATACAAAAAAGGAGAAATTTACGAAGCTATTGGAAACTTCGAAAAAGCCTCATCGTTTTATAATCAAGTTGCAACAACATATTTTTACGACATTTTAGCGGATAATGCACTCTACAAATATGCTATTTGTCAAGAAAAACTAAGAAATTTTGGTGATGCCCAAGAGGCTTATTTAAAATTACTAAAAAATTACCCTGGAAGTATTTTCACTGTTGAAGCACGTAAAAATCTTCGTAGCCTAAACGAAAATAAAAAATGAAAAAAGAATTTAAAGATAGAATAATATTAGGTATAGACCCAGGTAGCAACATCATGGGATACGGAGTAATTCATGAAAAGGGTAAAACGGTGGAATGTATAGGTTTTGGAGTTGTAGATATGCGAAAAATTAATGGGCATTTCAACAAATTAAAACATATTTACGAAAGGACTTCACAACTAATCGAAGGATTTAAGCCCGATGAGCTAGCAATAGAAGCTCCTTTCCAGGGTAAAAATGTGCAATCTATGCTTAAATTAGGTAGAGCACAGGGAGCAGCTATTTCGGCAGCACTTTCTCGAACTATTCCAATTTTTGAATATGCCCCACGTAAAATAAAACTTGCAATTACAGGTAGCGGAGCAGCCTCCAAAGAACAAGTAGCTGGAATGTTGCAAAAACTTTTAAAATTAGAAGAACTGCCAAAAGAATTAGATGCAACAGACGGATTAGCAGCAGCTTTATGTCATTATTATCAAAAAACAAAAATTTCTTCCGACACAAAAATTACCGACTGGAAAGATTACTTAAATAAAAAGAATATTAAGTACTAAGTATCTAAAAGGATTAGGCACAAATCTTAACTTCTTAATTTGCAAACTGATACTTTACAAAAAAGCTTTAAAAATAAATTTGCAATTAAAAAAATAAATGTTATTTTTGCAGGCTTAATTTAAAATAAAAAGTGATGAAGAATTATTTAGATTCAGACAAAAAGAAAGAATTTGTCGAAAAACACGGAAAGTCTAATAAAGACACAGGTTCGCCTGAAGTACAAATTGCTTTATTTTCCTACCGTATCAGTCACTTAACTGAACACTTAAAATCTAACAAAAAAGATTTTAGTACTCAGCGTGCCTTGATATCTTTAGTAGGGAAAAGACGGTCTTTGCTTGATTATTTAAAAGCAAACGACATAGAAAGATACAGAGCGATAATAAAAGAATTAGGTTTACGTCGCTAAAACAACAAAAAAGCAAGACAAAGAGTTTTGCTTTTTTTGTAGATAGAAATAATTTTAATACGAATATAATGTATACTGAAATCAAAAAAGTCGTTAAACTAAACGACGGTCGAGAAATCGAAATTTCCACCGGCAAACTAGCGAAGCAAGCAACTGGTTCGGTAGTGGTGAAGATGGGTAAAACCATGCTCTTAGCAACAGTTGTTGTTGCTGAGGATGCAAAAGAAGATGTTGACTTTATGCCTCTATCTGTTGAGTATAAAGAAAAATACGCTGCCGTAGGGCGTTTTCCCGGCGGTTTTAACAAACGAGAAGGGCGACCTTCAGACTATGAAATTCTAGTATCTAGATTAGTGGATAGAGCTTTACGCCCACTTTTTCCTGATGATTTTCATGCCGAAGTATTTGTAAATGTAATGCTTATTTCGGCAGATAAAAACGACATGCCTGATGCTTTAGCTGGTTTAGCTGCTTCGGCTGCAATGTCTGTTACAAACATTCCTTTTAACGGTCCAATATCTGAAGTTAGAGTTGCAAGAATTGATGGAAATTTTGTTATAAATCCAAGTGCAGAAGACAACAAACGAGCCGATATTGATATGATAGTTGCAGCAACCATGGATAATATTATGATGGTTGAAGGCGAAATGAACGAAGTTTCGGAAAAAGAAATGCTCGAAGCTATAAAATTTGCACACGAAGCAATTAAAGTTCAATGCCAAGCACAAATAGACTTACGCCAAGCCTGCGGAATTGAAAGTTTTGCCGAATATTCACACGAAGAGAACGACGAGGACTTACGCAAAAAAGTCTGGGACGAAACTTACGAAAAAGCTTATGCTGCGGCAATGACACAAACAGCCGACAAACATGAGCGGAAAAGATTATTTCAAGAAGTAAAAGAAGAGTTTTGCTCACAATATGATGAGGAAAACCTTGAAACAATTAAAAAATTAATTGACCGCTATTATCATGCTGTTGAAAAAGAAGCAGTTCGTCAGATGGTTTTAAACGAAAAAGTGAGGTTAGATGGTCGAAAAACAGACGAAATTCGTCCGATTTGGTCAGAAGTTGATTATTTACCACTAACTCACGGGTCGGCAATCTTTACAAGAGGCGAAACACAATCTTTAACAACAGTAACTTTAGGCAACAAACTTGACGAGCAACAAATTGACGGAGCGATGATAGCAGGTTATGAGTCGTTTTTACTACACTATAATTTTCCTCCTTTTTCTACTGGAGACGCAAAAGCGTATAGAGGCGTAGGACGAAGAGAAATTGGACACGGGAACCTTGCACATAGAGCATTATCAAAAGTAATCCCTGAAAAAGGAGAAAAATTCCCTTATACGGTTCGTGTTGTGTCGGACATTTTAGAATCTAACGGTTCATCATCAATGGCAACTGTATGTGCTGGTTGCCTTGCTCTTATGGATGCAGGTGTACCAATTTCAAAACCTGTTAGCGGAATTGCAATGGGACTAATTGCAGATTCAAAAACTGGGAAATGGGCTGTTTTAAGTGATATTCTTGGAGACGAAGACCATCTTGGAGATATGGACTTTAAAGTTTGTGGAACTCCAGACGGCATTACTGCAACACAAATGGATATTAAAGTCGATGGTTTATCATACGAGGTATTAGAACAAGCACTAGAACAAGCCAAACGTGGGAGAGAACATATTTTGGGCGAAATGACTAAAACAATTGCTGAACCACGCCCAAGCTATAAAGAGCATACTCCTCGTATTGAAACTATTATTATTCCTAAAGAAATGATAGGTCCGGTAATTGGTCCTGGTGGCAAAATCATTCAAGAAATTCAAGCTTTATCAAAAACTGTTATTTCGATTGAAGAAAAAAATGAAAAAGGTTATGTCGAAATTTCTGCCTCAAATCAAAACGACATGGCATTAGCCTTAAGTAAAATTCGTGCTATTGTAAGCGTTCCTGAACTAAACGAAGTTTACAAAGGAAAAGTAAAAGGTATCACAACTTTTGGTGCTTTTGTCGAGATTTTACCTAATCATCAAGGATTATTACATATTTCAGAAATTGATTGGAAACGAATAAAATCTGTTGAAGAAGTTCTTAAAGAAGGACAAGAAGTTGAAGTTAAATTAATTGAAATTGACTCAAAGTCGGGCAAATTAAAATTAAGTCGCAAAGCCTTATTACCACGTCCTCCAAAAGAAGAAAAGCCTGAAACAAAAACAGAATAATTAACTATTTAAAAGCTGTCAATTAAGGCAGCTTTTTTTTATTTTAAAATGGAATGTAGAAAATGCGGAGCCTGCTGCATAGCTCCTTCAATATCAAGCCCAATTCCAGGAATGCCAAATGGCAAACCTGCTATGAGTGTTTGCGTTAATTTAGACGACAGCATGAAATGTAAACTTTGGGATAGCCCTGATAGACCCTTGGTTTGCCAAAACTTTAAACCCGACTCATTATTTTGTGGAATAAACTTTAAAGATGCTATAAAAATTTTATCATCATTAGAATAAATTAA
>CAYRQZ010000067.1:0-8220 GCA_964426585.1 uncultured Bacteroidales bacterium
ATATGCCTAACTCCGATGATTTGCAAAAGCGTCCTTTAATAATTTTTATTCATGGTGGTGCGTTTTATATCGGCGATAAAAAATCAGAGACAATGGTTAAAATGTGTGAATATTTTGCCAAACGTGGGTATGTAACGGCTTCGGTCAATTATCGGATAGGCTTTAAGCCTGTTGGTCCTTCAATAGAGCGTGCAGGTTACCGTGCCTTACAAGATGTTCATGCTGCTTTGAGGTATTTAGTCGAAAATTCTGCTAAATATAAAATTAATACTGACTTTGTCTTTGTTGGCGGAAGTAGTGCAGGCGGAATTACGGCTCTAAATTTAGCCTTTATGCGCAATAAAGATAGACCAGAAAGTTCGGGAGCTTCTTTTTTTCATGCCGATTTAGGCGAAATTGAAAGCTCAGGTAATGATTATAAAAAAGCGTGCGAAATCAAAGCTGTGATTAATATGTGGGGGGCTATAAATAATTTAGAAATGCTAGATAATTCAAAAACTTCGGTAATCTCTTTCCATGGAGATGAAGATAAAATTGTACCAATTGATTATGATTATCCTTTTCAAGACATTAAGGGCGGATTTAATACTTTAATTTTATCTAAAATGTACGGTTCACTTCCAATACATATTCAACTTAAGGAAAAAGGATGCAGAGAAAAATTACATATTTTTAAAGGTGCTGGACATAGCTTAAATGTTGACGAAAATGATAAAATTAATGATAATTTTTATTTTATTTGCGATGAGGCTTCTGAGTTTCTTTACAATGAAATTGTTTTACCAAAATGGAAAATAAAATCTTCTCCTTTTACCCCTATAAATTGTGCTATGGCTGTTTATGAAACCTCAGTAATAAATAATGAAAAACTATATTGGGATATTGAAGGAGGAGTGATAGTTGGAACAAACAAAAATAAAGTTAGAGTTGTGTGGTTTAAAGATGCGGAAATTCATAAATTGAAATTGTCATTTTTAACAGATACTCATGCAGCTTTTTATGATGAATATAAATTTTAATATTTTAGTATGCGTTTTGATGGAAAATCAGGGAAATATTTAGAAGATGCAATATTGCAATTTAGTTCTTTGCCAGGAATTGGAAAAAAAACCGCTCTGCGATTTGCCTTACATCTTTTGCGAAGACCCGAAAATGAAGTCGAAAATTTTGCAAAAGCAATTTTAAGCTTAAAAAAAGATACTAAATTTTGCTCTATTTGCAATAATATTTCAGATATGGATATTTGCCATGTTTGCGCCGATAAAACCCGCGACTCTTCAAAAGTTTGTATTGTCGAAGGGATTCACGATATTCTTGCAATAGAATCAACCTCGCAATATAATGGCTTGTATCATGTTCTAGGTGGAGTAATTTCGCCTATGGAAGGTATTAGCCCAACAGATTTGAATTTAACAGACTTGTTTTTAAGAATAGAAAAAAATAATATTAATGAAATAATTTTTGCTCTACCCGCTACAATGGAAGGCGACACTACAAATTATTATATTAATAGAAAATTAAATGGTGAAAATATTGAAGTTACAATTTTAGCTCGCGGACTTGCAATAGGAGACGAACTACAATATACTGACGAAATCACATTAGGACAGTCTATCGTGAATAGAAAACCGTTTAATAAATAAATTACAATGCTTTTACGCCCTGTAAGGGCAAAATAACACAGCTCAGGGCAACGCCTTGAGCTAAATGTTCAATGTTTTTCACGCCCTGTCAGGGCAATATATCTTACAGCCAACATGCCCACGGTTTGGCATAATTTTTAAAATTAATCTTGACAATTTTTTATATTTTTCTTTGTTTCTTCTTACAAAATTTATATTTTTGAGGCAAATATTATAATTAGTATGCAAAAAGTAGTTTTTGTTATTTTTTTGTTGGGATTTTCTTTTGAGTTATTTTCTCAGCAGATTTCTGTAGTTTCTTTTGAAAGATTAGACCATGACTTAGACGCAAGAGTAAATTTCCCCATTAAAGACCAAAACGGAGATGTTTGTGCATTAATAAAAGTAGAAACTACACAAACCGGCTTTTTCTTTGACGGCGGACAGCTCGGAATTACTAAAACCGAGCGTAAAACAGGAGAATATTGGGTGTATATTCCTTGGGGGTCTAAGCGGATTACAATTATGCACGACCAATTAGGGGTTTTGAGAGATTACGCTTTCCCTGAAAAAATTGACAAAGCTACGGTATATATTATGAAGCTTAGTACAGGTAAAGTTACTACAATAGTGGAAGAACCTGAAATACTAAAACAATGGCTTGTAATATCTTCTACACCCGACAATGCTTATGTTTATATTAACGACAAGCCAGTAGGGTCTACTCCTTTTTCAGACGAGTTTCTACTTGGAGAATATAATTACAGAATTGAAATGCCAATGTATCATACAGATGCAGGCAAACTTAATTTAGATGGAAACACTGATAAATATAGAATAGAATCGGTCTTAAAACCTAACTTTGGTAGCATTAGCGTAAATTCCACACCCGAAACCGGAGCCGATGTTTTACTTGACGGCAAGCCTACAGGAAAGAAAACCCCGTGTACTTTAACAGAAGTTTCTAGCGAAAATCACCGAATTAGCATAAAAAAAGTTATGTATCATGATGCTTGGCAAGATATTAAGGTTGAAGATGATAAAACTGCCAATCTGTCTCTAAATATGAAAGCAGCTTTTGGCGAAATTGAAATAAGCACTAATCCCAGCGCCGATATTTATATTGATGGTGCAAAAGTTGGCTCAGGCACTTACTCGGTACGAAAATCATCAGGAGTTTATGCTATTGAAGCCCGTAAAGAAAGGCATATAGCTGACAAAAAAAATATTGATATTAGCGATGGGCAAATCATAGCCGTTAACTTAGCACCAACACCACAATACGGCATATTAAAAGTAAACTCTTCGCCACCCGATGCAGAAATCTATATTAATGACGAAAAACTTGGCACAACACCAACTACTATTCGCCAGCTACTTGTAGGCGATTATAATTTAGAACTTCGTAAACAAGGCTATGCAAATTATAATGCAAAATTTACTATTAAGCACAATGAAACTACAGAAATTTCTGAAAATTTACAAAATGGAATGCAAATTACAATTTCTAGTACACCACAAGGTGCAAAACTAGAAATAGACGGGCAAGATTACGGAACAACTCCCTATACAGGCAATTTAAATTTTGGAAAACATAATATAAAATTAACAAACAACGCAAAAACCTTAAACGAAACAATAGATATAAGCCAAAATGGAAAAACTAATTGGAATTTTGATATAAGCGAAAGCCAAGACTATTCCGAAAAAGTAAAAGGTGTAAATATTGACATGGTATCAATTACGGGCGGCACTTTTACCATGGGTAGCCCGGCAAGCGAAGTAGATAGAGTTAGTGATGAAACCCAACATCAAGTAACATTAAGTAGTTTTTATATGAGCAAATACCAAGTAACGTTTGTACAATACGATGCTTTTTGTTCCGCCACAGGTAGGAGCAAACCAAATGACGGAGGTTGGGGCAGAGGCAATCGCCCAGTAATTAATGTAACATGGCATGATGCCACAGCCTATTGCCAATGGTTAAGCCAACAAACCGGCAAAACTTACCGTTTGCCTAGCGAGGCAGAGTGGGAGTACGCCTGTCGTGCCGGCACAACTAGTCCTTTTAATACAGGCAATTGTTTGAGCACAAATCAAGCAAACTATGATGGTAGTTACCCATATTCTACTTGTTCTTATGGCGAATATAGGCAACAAACTCTGCCAGTAGGCAGTTTTTCTCCCAATGCTTGGGGCTTATACGATATGCATGGCAATGTTTGGGAGTGGTGTAGCGATTGGTATGGTGTTTATCCAAGCTATGCACAAACTAACCCCACTGGTCCTAGTTCGGGCTCTTATCGCGTGATCCGGGGCGGTAGTTGGAGCAACCTCTCGCAGTACTGCCGGAGTGCTTATCGCCTCAACATCCCGGATTTTAGTAGCAACCTCATAGGCTTCCGCGTGGTCTCTCCCAGTAATTAGGGGAAAATCCAATCTTTTAAACTATGCGAATTTTAATAATGTAGTGAATAATGAGCGTAATGGAATGAAGCGAGTATGAACGTAATAATTAAAATGAGGAAAAAAAATGAGGGTTTGTGTAATGCAAAGCAACTCACCGCCTTTGGCGGTCGATTTTATTTTGTAAAACGAGTGCAGAGCTAAGCAAGCTCAGGTATCGGTGGTTTCGACAGCCTCGGTGGTTTCGACAAGCTCAACCACCGAGCTTGTGAAATCAAATTTAGGATGGTTAATTATAGATTGTTAATCCGTAGTTTATTCACAAATAAATTCGCAATTTTTTACATTAGCAGGTTGGAGGGGCATACCTGTGTGTATTCCCACAATCTGCCTGTACACCCCTCAACCCGCAATATACGCCTTGTCCATACCAACAAACATTTTTAACCCTACCAAGGTTTTGTAAAATCAATTTCATCATTGTTTTTTGCTTTCCAATAGCTTTGTTCTTTTTTATTTGAAATTGGTAAATTTTTTGAAAAAAGTTTTTGTAATAAAGAAATCGGAAATACAATAAAATAGAACAGTATTGTTAAAATAATTTTTGAAACAATAAAACCTAAAATTTGACCTAATATTTGCCATAAGGCTGATACAAAATATGCAATTTTATGAATTAATCCACAAATTATTGCCAAAGCACTTGCAGAATAGAAAAACCATATATTTTTTGTAATTATTCCTGCAATAATTAAGGCTGCAACAATTATTAGGCAGTCGCTCAAATTTCTTTTATGTTTTTTTATTATTTCCATTTAAAACAAGGTGTAAATAAAAGGAGCTAGACTAGTTGAGCCTCCGAAAATAAGTAATATGCCAAAAATTAATAGAACAATAATAATAGGTATTAGCCAATATTTTTTTCTTTCTTTTAAATACCCCCATATATCTTTTAGTAATTCCATTTTAGTCTAGTTTGAATTTTTCTTTTAAATTAATATTTTCTATATTTTGATTTTCTTTTAATAATACAAAATTTTCTAAAATTAATATATCCATTTCTGTTCTCATAAAACACTTAAAAGCGTCTTCCGGCGAGCAAACTATTGGTTCGCCTCTTACATTAAAACTAGTGTTTATAATTAAACTTGTTCCTGTAAGTTCTTTAAATTTCGATATTAAGTTATAAAAATCAGGATTACTTTGTTTGTCAACGCTTTGTATTCTTGCCGAAAAGTCGCAATGTGTTACTGCCGGAATACTTGACCTTAGAGTGTATAGTTTTGGAAAAACTTCCTGTTCCTTATAATTTTCTGGAAGTTTTAGTCTTATATTTTCGTTAACTTTAGCGGTAAATAGCATATATGGAGAAGATTTTTTTATGTCGAAATATTTTTCAATATCTTCGGCTAAAACTGCTGGTGCAAATGGTCGAAAACCTTCTCTAAATTTTATTTTTAAATTAAGTTTTTTCTGCATTTCTGCATTTCTAGCATCTGCAATAATGCTTCTATTCCCAAGAGCTCGCGGTCCAAACTCCATTTTTCCTCTAAACCAGCCAATCACTTTTGCATCATTTAGCATATTTGCTGTAAACTCATATAAATCTTCATTATTTTCAAAAAATTTATAATTAGCCTTATATTTTCTTAAAGTTTTAAAAATTTCAGCATTCGAAAACTCCGGTCCAAGTAAACTTGCTTTCATTTTATCAAAACTTGATGGGGAAAAACTTGCATTTTTTTGCAAATAAGCATAAGCTAAAGCAGCTCCTAAGGCTCCTCCGGCATCTCCGGAGGCTGGTTGTATAAAAATGTTTTTAAAAATATTTGAATTTAAAATTGCTGAATTTGCAACACAATTAAGAGCTACACCTCCGGCAAAACATAAATTTTCTTCTTTCGTAATTCGTTTGGCTTCTTTTGCCATATTTACAACTATTTCCTCAGTAATTTGCTGAATTGCCAAGGCTAAATCGCAATGATTTTGATTAATATTTTGATTAGCTTTTCGTATTTTTATACCAAAAAGTTTTTCCCATTTTTTAGTTTTAATCATCTTTAAACTTGTTGCGAAACCGAAAAACTTCATATTTAATTTAATACTACCGTCTTCTTTAATCTCTACAAGATTTTCGCGAATTAGCTTTTTATATTTTTTTGTCGTTTCCGAATTATCTATTCCATAAGCCGCTAGTCCCATGAGTTTATATTCTCCGCTATTGACAACAAAACCGAGAAAATATGTAAAGGCTGAATATAAAAGCCCAAGAGAGTTTGGGTATTGTAATTCTTTTAAAATTTTGAGTTTTCCATTTTTGCCCTCCGCTATACTTGCCGAAGCCCATTCGCCCACAGCGTCAACACATAAAATCGCTGCCGATTCAAAACCCGAAGGATAATATGCCGAAGCTGCATGGGATAAATGATGTTCAGAAAATTTAATTTTAAGACGTTTGGGATTAAAATTCTCAATCTTTTTTAATTGAGACTTTATTTCATCTTTTATTAATAACTTTTCTTTGATCCATATAGGCATTGCTTTTAAAAAAGATCTTAAACCGGCAGGAGCAAAATGATAATATGAACTTAAAAGTCTTTCAAATTTTAAAAATGGCTTTTCGTAATAAACAATAGCTTCTAAATTAGAAATCTCAATATTTGCTTGATTTAAACAATATTTTATGGAATTAATTGGAAACGCATGATCTTGTTTAATGCGTGTAAATCTTTCTTCTTGAACCGCAGCAATAATTTCATTATTATAAATTAAACAAGCTGCCGAATCGTGATAATATGCCGAAATTCCTAAAATATACATTGTTTAAAATAAGTTTTTAACTAAATTATTCTTATTACAAATATTGTAAAAATAATTATATATTTCACATTATAACAAAAAAAACTTATTTTTGTAAAACAAGGAAAAATTTTGCTAATAGCTTGTTTATTAATACTTTAATTTTTTTTGAAATGAAAAAGAAAAAAAATATTATTTTTTTGAGGATTAGCGTAATTACTGTTATCCTATTGCACTTACTGTTTTATATTTATACAAAAAATTATTTAATAAGCTCTGGTGTTTGCCTTTATATTATCCTTTTCACTTTAATTTATTGGATTGTTCTCGGCATAAACAAACTTTTTAAAGTAAAATTTCAAAAAGATAAACTTAAACTTAGTATTTATACTACACTTGCAGTTTTTTCTCTAATTGAATTAATATTTATTTTTACAGGTTATCTAAACACATATTTAGAAAATAGGCATAAATATTATTTTGAATCACCTTATAGTAAATGGCAAGATAGTTGGTTTCGTGTTTGGGGTGAGAATCATTATTTAAAAACTCCTGAATATTCTTTTTATAGAGAAATTAATTCTTTGGGATTTTCAGATATTGAACCTAAAATTGAGAAAGATACTAATGAGTTTAGAATTTTAGCCTTAGGCGACTCTTTTACCGAGGGCGACGGTAGCCATGCCGATTCTACTTGGATGAAATTTTTAGAAAGAAAAATTGCTAAGGAAGATTTTGGAAAAAGTTTTAATTTTATAAATGCAGGTATATGTGGGAGCGACCCGTTTTATGAATATGTTTTATTGAAAGAAAAATTATTAAAATATAAGCCGAATTTGATTATTGTTATGATTAATGAATCTGATGTTTATGATGTTATATTTAGAGGTGGAATGGAAAGGTTTGCCCCAGATTATAAATTAAATTTACCAAAGGCTCCATGGTTTGAACCTATTTTTGCAATGAGCCACCTTTCACGATTAATATTTCAATATTTGGGCTATAATGAATATATGATTCAGACATCAACGCAAACAAAAAAATTTGAATTATCTGAAAAGCAAATTTATGATGTAATTATTGAGTTCCAAAAACTTGCAGACGAAAACGAGATTAAATTTATAATTGCAATGAACCCTATAAAGCATGAGTTAATAAAGAAAAAATATACAATGCAAAATTTAAGCGATAAACTCGAAGCTGACTCAAGTCTTATTTATCTAAATTTATTAAATTATTTTTTATACGAAGAAAAAATTACAAATTTTGACAACTTATTCTGGGTACATGATGGACACAATAATGCAAAAGGTTATGAAGTGCTTGCAAGAGGACTGTTACATAGAATTAGAAATGGAATTTTAGATAATTATAATGAATAGCTTTATTAAAG
>CAYRQZ010000067.1:8320-10522 GCA_964426585.1 uncultured Bacteroidales bacterium
AAGCTTTTTGTAAATTTTAATTTTAATATTTTTTTATCTTTGCCAATAAAATTATTGAAATGAATTTATTATTTATTACTTGGAATGTTGACCCCGTAATGTTCTATATTGGTGAACGTGGCATTAGGTGGTATGGCTTTTTATTAGCTTTAGGTTTTTTGCTTGCATATTTGATTATTTCGCGTCAAATGCGTAAAGAGTCTTTTCAACAAATAATTATTGACAAACTTGCAATTTATGTAATTATTGGTGTTGTTGTTGGTTTAAGACTTGGGCATTGCTTATTTTATAATCCTGTATATTACTTTTCGCATCCATGGGAAATCCTTTATGTTTGGGAAGGCGGTTTAGCAAGCCATGGTGGCGCAGCAGGAATTTTGCTCGCCGTGTGGTTATATTCGCGTAAAAGCAAAATAGCTTATTTAAGTTTGTTAGATAGAATTGCTTTAATTATTCCTTTAGCCGGCGGAATGGTGAGATTGGGAAATTTAATGAACTCCGAAATTATTGGAGTTCAAACTTCTTTACCTTGGGCTTTTAAATTTTTGAAAAATAGAGAAGATTTATTACCTGCTTTTATTTCTTCAGGTGGAAAATGTGATGCTACAGATTTGAATTGTTTATCCGATTTTTGGATAGCACGCCATCCCACTCAGTTGTACGAAGCTATATTTTACTTTTTAATGTTTGTCGCTTTCTTTTTCGTTTATAAAAAATATATCTCAAAATGGAAACCCGGGGTTTTTCTTGGTTGGTTCATTACTGTCTTATTTGTTTTTAGATATTTAATTGAATTTACAAAACTTGACCCTGTGGAATTTGAGGGCTGGACTGATGCAATTAGAATGGGGCAATTATTAAGTATTCCGTTTATAATTTTAGGTATTGTACTAATAGGCAGAGGATACGGCTGGTTTAAAACTAAAAACAATTTATAAAAATTTTAGCTTAAATGAGAGATTTTGAATTTTATAATCCAGTAAAAATTTTGTTTGGGCGTAATCAGATAGCCAAAATATCAAAAGAAATAAAAGACTATAAGAAAATTATGCTTGTTTATGGGCAAGGAAGCATAAAAAATAATGGAGTTTATGATAGAGTCGTTTCAAGCCTTCAAGGTAAAGAGTTTATTGAATTTGCAGGAATTGAACCCAATCCTTCTTACGAAACTTTGATGAAAGCTGTTGAATTAGCAAAACAAAATAATATTGATTTTTTATTAGCTGTTGGCGGTGGTTCGGTAATAGACGGTACAAAATTTATTGCCGCTGGCGTTAAATATAAAGGCGACGACCCTTGGAACTTGTTGGCGAAAAACGAAAAAGTTGTTGAGGCCTTGCCTTTAGCAACAGTGTTAACTATTCCTGCCACAGGTTCAGAAATGAATGGAGGCGCTGTAATTTCACGAAAATCTCTAGGCGAAAAACTTAGCTTTGGCTCGTATTTATTGATGCCCAAGTTTTCTATTTTAGAACCCGAAATTATGTATTCCTTGCCTGATATTCAGATAGCTAATGGAATTGTTGACGCTTTTGTACACGTGTTAGAACAGTATTTAACCTTTCCTTTAAATGCTGATTTGCAAGATGAATGGGCAGCTGCTTTGTTAAGAGTTATAATTAAAAACGGAAAAGCTGTTTTAGCAAATAGACAAGATTATGAGGCAAACTCTAACTTAATGTGGGCTGCAACTATGGCTTTAAATGGACTTATCGCAAAAGGAGTGGTCGAAGATTGGACAACGCATATTATTGGACACGAAATTACTGCCTTGTATAATATTGACCATGCTCAAACATTAGCTATAGTATTACCAGGACTTATGCAGTTCCAAAAAATGGAAAAATTTGAAAAATTATTGCATTTTGCTAATAATGTGTGGGGGATTAATGATGAGAATTTTGACGAAAATGTGGATAAAGCAATCATAAAAACAGAAAAGTTTTTTAATGAAATAGGAATTAAAACTCGACTCCAAGATTATAATATTTCTGTTGATGGAATTGAAGCAGTCTGCCAAAAATTGCATGAAAAAAACTTCATAAACCTTGGCGAAAACAAAAAAATAAATCCTAGCTTAGTTAAACAAATTTTATTTAGTCGATTATAAAATTCTATTATTTTCGCAGTTTATTTTTAAAGTATGATGAAGATAATTTATTTATTTATTTTTAATTTAACTCTTACAAGTTTTTTCTTTTC
>CAYRQZ010000067.1:10622-14776 GCA_964426585.1 uncultured Bacteroidales bacterium
CCATATTTTATCCACACAAAAGGAGCAAAATTAAAGATAGGACATTATAATTTGCGGTCGATACCCCAATCTTATACTGTATATACAGTATCCAAAGTGTTTATACAAAATGAAAAAACTTTTTTAGACATAAAAGTCGATAATTTAGATAGACATCAAAATTTTATTAGCTCCCAAAATTTTCTTGCCGAAATTTCTGACGAAGGAATTATTTTTGATAAAACATTTATAATGAACATTGATACATTAGCTAATATTAATAAAAATGATTATGTAATTAATGGGCGAGATTTACTAATCCCGAATTATTTTGGTGCTGGAATGAATCTTTTATCGGGTTGGGTAGAATTTGTGAAAAATGATGAAGTTAAATATAAAGTTTCCGAGTTTTCAAGAGTTATAGATAGCCACGAAACTATTAAAACGAAAATTGGTGATTTTGAAACGTGGTTAGTTTTTAGTAAACATGAAGCTAATTATTATAATAATGACATGCTCAATGTTTATACATATTACGTCAAAGGTATTGGTCCGGTTAGAACAAATTATTATAATTCGAAAAGAAAATTAGTCCGCTTTTCGGAAATTGTTGAGTATGAAACTCCAGAAAACTCATAATTTTTATAAATTATTCTGTTTAAGTATAAATTTATTCAAATTATAACTATTTTTGCAGTGATAATTGCCCAGGTGGTGGAATTGGTAGACACGCCAGCTTGAGGGGCTGGTGTCCGTATGGATGTGCAAGTTCGACTCTTGTCCTGGGCACAAATAAACAAATGCGTTTGCTTTGTAAATTACTAGCCAAAGACGATTGTTGTGATGAAGTTTTTACAAGTTTCGTTTTTCAACTATGAACTCAATTTGTTTAGAAAACGCAATACAAAGCAATTAGCACATTATCTGCGCTTCTCTTTTCTAAAATCGGGTTTAGCTTTACGGCTAGAGTTTTTTACTTCGATTTTTAGACGTTTCCCTGCATATCTTTTATTATTGAAAGCTTTAAGAATTTCGTTTTCAAAACTTGAGTCCATCTCAAAAAAAGTATAGCCGGTCATAATTTCAATTTTTCCGATATCTGCTCCTGCAAGACTATCGTTTGAGTTAACCAAATCTAAAAGTTTTAGTTTATTTAGTCCGTCTTTTGAGCCAAGAGTAAGGAAAAACTTAGTATAACCGACTTTTCCGCCTTTATTAGATCTTTCCGATGATTTTCTATAGTTTTTATTCTCGTTTTTATCAGCTTCGTTTAGATCAACAGAATCTTTATAGTAATCAAGAAACTGACTAAATTCAACGGCTACGAATCTTTTTATCAGTTCGTCTCTGTCTAGCCAGCTAAGTTTTTTTAAGATTACAGGCAAGAATTCATTTATTTCGGTATTGATTTCTGTCAAATGTTCGATACGGTCAATAATATGCATTAATTGCTTGGTACATACCTCTTTTCCGTCTGGAACTTGTTTTTTGTTAATAGGTTTTTTTAGTATTTTTTCGATTTCACGAATTTTATGAAATTCTTTATTATGGATAATAGATATTGCCTCGCCTTTTTTTCCTGCTCTACCTGTTCTTCCGCTGCGATGGATATAAATTTCTCTCTCGTCTGGCAAATTGTAATTAATAACGTGGCTAAGATTATTCACATCTAAACCGCGAGCGGCAACATCGGTAGCCACAAGTAATTGAAGATTTCCTTTGCGAAATTTGTGCATTACGTGGTCGCGTTGAGCCTGAGACAAATCGCCATGTAAAGCGTCTGCATTATAACCATCTTGAATAAGTTTATCGGCAATTTCTTGAGTTTCTATACGAGTGCGACAGAAAATAATTCCGTAAATATCAGGATTTATGTCGGCTATGCGTTTAAGTGCTAAATATCTATTTTTTGCATTTACTTGATAATAAAAATGTTCTACATTTTCAGCACCGGAATTTTTTTGCCCCACTGAAATTTCCAAAGGATTTTTCATATAAGTTGAAGCAATTTTCATAATTTCGGGTGGCATAGTTGCCGAAAACAAAAGAGTTTGCTTTTCGCTAGGAGTAGTTTCCAAGATAGAATCAATATCTTCTTTAAAACCCATATTTAACATTTCGTCAGCTTCGTCTAAAACTAAAAAAGAAATTTTATTAATTTTTAAAACTTTTCTTTTAATTAAATCTAAAACCCTACCCGGTGTTCCCACAACAATTTGCGAGCCTTTTTTCAAATCTTTTATTTGATTTTCTATAGATGCACCTCCATAAACAGGAGTAATACGAATTTCGGGAAGATATTTCGCATAATTTTGCATATCTTTTGCAATTTGTACACACAATTCGCGTGTAGGCGATAAAATTATGCTTTGAGTTGTTTTATTTTCGAGGTCGATTTGGTTGAGAATAGGTAAGCCAAAGGCAGCGGTTTTGCCTGTGCCGGTTTGTGCTAACCCGACTAAATCACGGTCAGAACTCAATAAATGTGGGATAGTCTTTTCTTGAATTGGAGTAGGATTTTCGTACCCAAGTTCTTTTATGGCATCAGTAATTTCTTTACCTAAACCATAGCTTTCAAATATTTGCATTGTATAAAATTTCAGTCTGCAAAAGTAATACTTTTTTGCTTATACAATAAAACTACCTGAAATACTTTGAAAATTATAAACTTTATTAATAATATCTCCAAAAAGAGGACCAATAGACAAGGTTTTAATTTTATCCGACATCCCCTCTTTTATCGGAATAGAATCGGTAGTTATAAGTTCTACGATAGCAGATTTATTAATTCTTTCGTAAGCCGGTCCCGACAAAACCGGGTGTGTTGCTACTACTCTCACCGATTTAGCACCTTTATCCATCATAATATCCGAAGCCATTGCAATAGTTCCGGCAGTATCAACCATGTCGTCTGTGATAATAACATTTTTGCCTTCAACTTCGCCTATAACCATCATTTCGCCAACTACGTTAGCTCTTTCGCGTGATTTATGTGCAATAGCCATATCGCAGCCCAAAAAATGTGAATATGCTTTTGCTCGTTTTGAGCCTCCCATATCCGGCGAAGCAATTACTAAGTCGTCTAAATTCAAACTTTTTAGATAAGGCACAAATAAAGCCGAAGCATAAATATGGTCGACAGGCAAATTAAAAAATCCTTGAATTTGGTCGGCGTGCAAATCCATGGTCATAATTCTGTCTACTTTTGCAGCGCTAAGCAAGTCGGCAATAAGTTTGGCACCAATAGCTACGCGGGGTTGGTCTTTTCTATCTTGGCGAGCAAAACCAAAATAGGGAATTACAGCCACAACTTTATAAGCCGAAGCACGCTTGGCAGCATCGACCATAAGCATTAGCTCAAATAAATTATCAATAGGCGGAAAAGTACTTTGAATTAAAAAAATAGTACAACCCCTAACCGTTTCGTCTAAACTAGTAACAAACTCGCCATCGCTAAAACGAGTAAAACTACTCTTGCCTAACTCGTAAGTTTGTAAAGTTTCTGCTGAATTACCAGCAGATAAGTGCATTTTTTTTTGAGCATCGTTATAGCCACAGATAATCTTTTCGGCTAATTCGCGACTTGCAGAACCTGCAAAAAATTTTATTGGAGAGTGCATCTTATTTAATATTTGTGTTTTTTCGACAGCAAAGTTAGTCAAAATTTAAGCGATACAAAATAAACTTTTAAACCATTATAAAAAGTTGTGAACAAAATAATAAAAGTTTACAACAAAATGAATTTTATTTAAAATTTTTAATTATTTTTATAGTATTGAGATAGAACAGTTTTTTTAATTTAACAATTTTTAACAAAAATTTAAGTTTTTGGTTATACTTAATATCTTAAAAATTAAACCAAAAATTTTTTAAAATATTTAATGGGCATGAAAAATTACTATGTTTTAAAAGCTTTCCTTATTTTAATAATTATAGGGACGGGAAGTGTTAATAGTTGGGGACAAACTGTTGTTACATATACAATATCTGCAAAGAATACTTTAACAACTGCGGGAACAGCTCCCTCAGGCTCGACTGCTTCCTTGGTTGAAACATATACTACTTCGAAACAGATGACTGCTAATAATTCCCAAACACTTACTTTAACAGGATATAGTGGTTATAAAATTACATCTATAACTCTTTTGATGAGGTCAAATACTAGTACCGGGTCA
>CAYRQZ010000068.1:0-14216 GCA_964426585.1 uncultured Bacteroidales bacterium
CCAAAATTTCATATTACTTGTATAAGCCATAGAAAAGATGCCGTCTTTCCGGCTACTATTGTAGGAATCCCACCTATGGAAGATTTTTATATGGGAAAAGCAACAGAAAGAATTTTTTTAAAACCGATACAGCTAGCTATTGCACCGGAAATTGTCGATATAAGACTCCCTGATTACGGAGTTGCACATAATTTAGTTCTTGTTAAAGCAAAAACATATTATAAAGGACAAGCAATTAAAATTATGAACTCGCTTTTGGGTGCAGGACAAATGATGTTTTCCAAAATTATTATCTGTTTTAACGAAAATATAAATATTTTTGACGACAATGAAGTCTTTAACACATTATCTTCTATAAACAATTTTAAAGAAAATGTAATTTTTTCAAAAGGACCTGCCGATGTTCTCGACCATTCGGCGTATAAATATACTTTTAGCGGAAAAATTTTAATAGATGCCACAAATTTAAAAACTAAACAAAATAAAAATTGGGAAATTAATTTTATTAAAAAAACAGTTTTCGATAAAACAAATAAACTAAATGGAATAAATATAATACTTGACAAACCATCTGCAATTAAAAATAATCACACAGCTTTATGGTTAATTTTAAATAATATTGACCCAAGCCATGATATTACAGTTGAAGAAAATTTTGTTTTAATAAATGCGAGTTCAAAAAATTTAAAATTGAATAATTTCGATAGACCATGGCCAAACCCAGTTTGTATGGACATGAAAACTATCAAAAAAATTGACAAAATATGGGAAGAATACACAAAGACTGATTTTGTTGAGTCTCCGTCTTTAAAATATATTGAACTTGTTTCGGGAAATTCGGAAATTTATGATGAAAATAATTTATAAACTTTAATTCGCACAAAATAATATGGAATATAATCAAGCTTTTGCAAACTTAATAAATGAAGGTTACGAGGTAAAAACAAAACAATATATAAAAAACGGATTTGAATTATTTAAAAAATATTCTGGCGGTTTCATGGCTTTTTATCTTATTGTTTTTGCAGTTGTAGCTCTTTCAACTTTTAGAGACCTACAATATATTAATTCGCTTTTCAGCATTCTTCAAGTTCCGCTGATAGCGGGTGTTTTTATTGTCGCAAACGAAATAATGAGAGGGGATATTCCTAACTTTTCAATGTTTTTCGACGGTTTTAAACACTTTTTTCAATTATTGTTATTGAATATTGTTAGTTCTATATTTATAGTTATCGGATTTGTACTTTTGCTTATACCCGGAATCTATTTAGCTGTTTCATACTCATTTGCAAACTTATTTGTAATTTTCTTTGGATATGATTTTTGGACAGCAATGGAATTAAGTCGAAAAATTATAACAAAAAATTGGTGGGAATATTTTGGATTTCTAGTATTAATTGTATTAATAAACCTTGCAGGTATACTTGCTTGTGGAATTGGAGTTTTATTTACCGCTCCAGCTACAACTTGTATGATATATGCCGCTTTTGAAGACATCGCGGGGGGAGCTGTAAGAAACGCTAATCAACAAACACAAGAATCTTAATATATGGGCAAAGTCCTAAAATATTTATTAATTCTCTTGCTAAGTTTCCAATTTAGCTTGGAAATATATCCCCAAAGCAAAAAACTACAAAATCTTCATATACCTGCAGTTCAAAAAAACGAAACAAAATTATGCCACACTTATTATTGTTTTGTTTATGACGAAAATCACGAGCAATCAAAGTGGGTAGCATACATTTTAAAAGACAATATGTTAGAAGGAAATGCCGAGCGTTCAAACAAATTTATTCCCGACCCCTTGGTCATTACCGAAACAGCAAACGACAACGATTATAAAGGAAGTGGCTATGACAAAGGACATTTATTACCTGCTTCGGATATGAGTTTTGATAAAAAAGCAATGGACGAAACTTTTTATTACAGTAATATTAGTCCTCAAACAGCTTCTTTTAACCGGGGAATTTGGAAAAGTTTAGAAATTTATGTTAGAAATACAACAAGTGAGTTAGGTTGCTTATATGTAGTTACAGGACCTGTTTTAGAAAAAAACCTTCAAAATATTGGAGAAAATATAGTAAGCGTACCTAAATATTTTTACAAAACTTTACTTTTTTATTCTGACACTTTAGTAACGGGAATTGCTTTTTTAATACCCAACGAAAAAGCAGAAGACAAAAACCTATTCTCCTACACACTGCCTATCAGAGATTTAGAAACATTAACAGGAATAAACTTCTGGCACAGTTTACCATTTTTATTAGAAAGAAAAGTAGAAAGGAATAAAAATTTTGATTTCTGGGAACAATTTAACAAATAAATCTGTTTTAAGAAGCAATTTATGGACAAAGCAATTATAATAGCGTTTTTACTTACCTTAATGGCAGGCCTTTCAACAGGGATAGGCTCTTTAATATCCTTCTTTGCAAAAAAAACTAATACCAAAATGCTTTCTTTTAGTTTGGGACTTTCGGCGGGAGTGATGATTTATGTCTCTTTTGTTGAAATGCTACCTCAATCGTTCCGACTGTTAGAAAATCAATTTTCGAAAACAGGAACTTGGTATGCTGTGATAGCGTTTTTTTGTGGATTAATATTAAGTTTAGTTATAGACAAACTTGTGCCCGAAAAAGAAAATCCCCACGAGGTTCGTTTTGTTGAGAGTATGAATAAAGAAGTTGATAAGTCAAAGCTACACAGAATGGGCATAATAACAGCTATTGCCATTACTATTCATAATTTTCCGGAAGGTATCGCCACATTTATTGCAGCTTATTCAAATATCGAAATGGGTATTCCTGTGGCAGTAGCTATTGCAATACATAATATACCCGAAGGAATTGCAGTTGCGGTTCCAATTTACTTTGCCACTGGGTCTAAATTAAAGGCTATGCGTTTGTCCTTCCTTTCTGGTTTAGCAGAGCCCTTAGGTGCTATAATTGCTTTTTTAATAATCATGCCTTTTATTAATGACCTTATCTTAGGAATTACTTTTGCTATAATTTCGGGAATTATGGTCTTTATTTCTTTTGACGAATTATTACCTGGTGCTCAAAAATATGGGAATCATCATATTCCAACTTATGGCGTTGTAATTGGAATGGCAATAATGGCTTTAAGTTTATTAATTTTAAATTAAACCTCAGAATTTACTAATTTTGTGAGAACTTGGCTATGTTGCATTAAATCTTCAACGTATTCACGTGTATTTGATAAACGAGGAACCTTATTTTGTCCGCCTAGTTTACCTTTCCGTTTTAACCACGAATAAAAGCTCCCATCTTTTAGAACAATAATTTCCGGAAAAGCTAAGGCAATGTCGTTAAAGCGTTTAGCATCATAATCAGAATTTACTTCTCTTAATTTTGAATCTAATAACTGAGCAAAAACTTTCAAATCTTTTGGAAACTTTTCAAATTCAAAAAGCCACTGATGAGCGCCTTCCGACTTAAAGCCATTTTCATAAAAAATAGGAGCAGCAGTAAACTCTCTTATATTAGAATTTGTTAGATTACAAGCATAATCAAGAGCTATTTGCACATTATCAATAATAACTTCTTCACCAAAAGCATTAATAAAATGCTTTGTCCGTCCTGTAATTTTTATTTTATACGGATTTTTTGAAACAAAACTTACAGTATCACCAATAACATATCTCCACAAGCCACCATTTGTTGTAATTATCATTGCATAATTTACATCACATTTAACTCCTTCTAGTGGAACTGTATTAGTTTTGCCTGCTATATAATCAGCTAATTCAATAAATTCATAATAAATTCCGTAGTCTAACATAAGTAATAAACCTTCATTAGAGCTATTATAATTAGTGCTTGTTTCGTCTTGAATACCAAAAAAACCCTCAGAAGCATTATAGGTTTCCATGTAAATCATCGAGGGATTGTCAATTAATTGATTAAAAGAATTACGATACGGCAAAAAACTAACTCCACCATGCACAAATAACTCTAAATTTGGCCATACTTCAATAATATTATTTTTCCCTGTATAATCTAAAATTTTCTTAAGCAGCACCATGAGCCAAGAAGGTACCCCAACAATATTTGTAACGTTTTTATTAAATGTTGATTCTACAATTTTTTCGAGTTTGACATTCCAATCTTCGATTAAGGTAACCTCTTCCTTTGGAACACGATGAAAATAAGTCCAAAAAGGCATATTTTTTATTAAAATAGCCGACAAATCGCCATAATAAGAGTTCTCGCTATTTAAATTAATATTTGTCGACCCGCCGATAGCAAGTGATTTTCCCATAAATACGTTAGTCTCGGGAAATCTATCAGCATACAGCATGAAAATATCTTTACCACTTCTAAAATGACAATTTTCTAAGGATTCTTTTGTTATCGGAATAAATTTACTCCTATCTGAAGTTGTTCCACTTGATTTTGCAAACCATTTAATTTCGCCTGGCCATAAAATATCCTGTTGACCACGAATTGTTTTGTCGATATAAGGTTTTAAGCTTTCATAATCGTGTAATGGCATTCTTACCGAAAAATCTAAACTAGACCGAATATCTAATAAGCCATATTTTTCACCTATCTCGGTATTGATACCATTTTGAATTAAATCAGACAAAATATTTTCCTGAACCTCGATTGGATGCAATCGAAAATAATCTATCTCAGCCAATCGACTGTAATTTATTAAACTAACTAAAGAATTTATTAATGGCATATATACAAAAATAGAAAAAATAAATTAATTTAGCAAAAAAATTTTTTAATGGTTTATATCGACATTATTATCGGATTATTTTTAGCTTATTTTATTTGGAAAGGTCTTAAAAATGGCTTAATTAAAGAATTAGCTAGCGTATTTGCCCTCATTGCTGGAATTTATTTAGCAATACGTTTTTCGAGTTATCTTGTATCAATTTTTATTAATAAATCTAATTTTAGTGCCGACTACCTCCCAATTATTGCTTTTATTGTAATTTTTGTTGCAACAGTTATTGTTGTTTTTCTTTTTTCTAAAATATTAGATAAATTTATAAAAACAATAAAACTACAATGGGTTAATAAACTTGGTGGAATTGTTTTTTCAATAATTAAGTTTAGCTTAATACTTGGAGGAATTTTCTTTTTTTTAAACCAATTAAACTCCAAAATTAATATGTATGATATTAGTTTTTGGGATAAATCAATATTTTATAAACCAATAATTAAAATTTTTAATTTTATTTTCCCATATACTAAAGAACTAAAAAATTTGTTTTAAGAAATATGATTTTCTAAAACTAAGATTCTTTAAAAAAAACTATATTTGCAAATTAAATGAGTAAGGCAAAAAATAAAATATTAAATTGGTTTAAAAAGAGTTTCCAATTAACAATTTATCACGGAAAAAGTTATGATCTTATTCACAAAGTTAACTTTAACCGACTTGGTTTTGTTTTTTTTGTTTTTGGAATTGTTCTAATTCTATTTACGATTTTGTCTGTTATCGTTGTTTATACTCCTATTAAACAATTAATTCCAGGGTATCCTGACAGAGAGACCAGATATTTAATTTATGAAAATGCTGTAAAAACTGACAGTTTACTCAAGGAACTCGAAATGAAAGAACAATATTTAAAGATGATAAATGATATTGTTTTTAATGACATTCCTATTGATGAAGAGTTTGTTGTTCCTGTACAAAATTTAAGCGAGCAACAAATTATTGATTTTAATAATCCGACAATGCCTCGCAAAAAAATTGAAGATAGAACAGATTATTATTATGCTAGAACTGAAGAAATTCCCAAACTCGAAGCCCCTATAAAAGGTGTTGTTATAACAAAATATAATCCGGCACAGAATCATTACGGAACTGATATTGCTTCGGCAGGCGATGAACTTGTTTTAGCTACTTATCGAGGTACCATTATTTCTTCAGGTTTTTCTATCGAAAACGGAAATACAATAATTATTCAGCATAAAGCAGATTTGATTTCTGTTTATAAACATTTAAAATCAAATTTAGTGAAAATTGGTGATAAAGTTGACACAGGTCAGGTAATAGCTAGTTACGGAAACTCAGGAGAAAACACTTCTGGTCCTCATCTACATTTTGAGCTATGGCGTAAAGGAAAATCTATTAATCCAGAAGACTATATTCAGTTTTAAAAATGAAACCAAAAAACATTGCAATACTCGGCTCTACTGGGTCAATTGGCACACAAGCATTAGAAATAATTCGAGATTATCCCGAAAATTTTCAAGCCGAAATTCTAGTCGGAAATAATAATGTTGATTTATTAATTAAACAAGCTATTGAGTTTCAACCAAACATAGTAGTTATTGCCGAAGAAAAACATTATGAAAAACTAAAATCGGCAATTAAAGATTTTCCCATTAAAGTATTTTCGGGAGTAAAAGCAATAGAGCAAGTCGTTCAAATGGATTGCGTTGATATTGTACTTACTGCTATGGTAGGTTTTTCGGGACTATTGCCAACTATAAAAGCAATTGAAGCTAACAAAACCATAGCACTTGCAAATAAAGAAACTCTTGTCGTTGGCGGGCATATTATTAGCGAACTTATGAAGCATAGTAAAGCCTCTATAATACCTGTCGATTCCGAACATTCAGCTATTTTTCAATGTTTACTTGGCGAAAATCCTGAAAATATTGAAAAATTAATTTTAACAGCTTCGGGCGGACCTTTTAGAGGGCAAAATTTAGACTTTCTTACAAAAGTAAAACCGCAGCAAGCTTTGAAACACCCAAATTGGAATATGGGAGCAAAAGTTACTATCGATTCGGCTAGTTTAATGAATAAAGGACTCGAACTTATCGAAGCCCATTGGCTATTTGGGATACCAGCCGAAAAAATTGATGTAGTTATTCACCCTCAATCAATTATTCATTCATTAGTCGAATTTATTGACGGCTCTATCAAAGCTCAACTTGGGCTACCAAATATGAGAATACCTATTCAATTTGCTTTAGACTTCCCAAATAGAACAAAATCGCAGAAAAATAAATTCTCATTTAATGAAATTAGTAGTTTTTCTTTTGAAAAACCAGATTTAAAAACGTTTAAAAATCTACAAATTGCTATCGATTGCCTAAAAATTGGAGGTAGCGCTCCTTGTGTAATGAACGCTGCTAACGAAATAGCTGTTGATTTGTTTTTAAAAGAACAAATTTCTTTTATAGGAATATCAAACTTAATAGAAGAAAGTCTAGCAAATGCAGATTTTATTGCAAATCCAAGTATTGAAGATTGTATAAATATTGACAAAATAACGAGACAAAAATCTTTTGAATTATCTAAAAAAATAAAATAATGGGCGGATTAATAATGGCAGGACAACTAATTTTAGCTTTGACGCTTTTAGTTGTTATTCACGAGTTTGGACACTATTTAGCAGCAAGAATTTTCGGAATTAGAGTTACTAAATTCTTTATATTTTTTGATGCAGGTTTTAAAATATGGAGTAAAAAAATTGGCGATACAGAATTCGGTTTTGGCTGGTTACCTTTAGGCGGATACGTAAAAATTGCAGGTATGATCGACGAGTCGATGGACACCGAACAAATGAAAGAAGAACCTAAAGATTGGGAATTTAGAAGCAAACCCGCTTGGCAAAGGCTAATAGTTATGCTCTCAGGAGTTTTTATGAATGTGCTAGCTGGTATTATTATTCTTAGCTTTTCGCATTTGTTTTTTACTAAAGAATATTTACCTGTGCAAAATGTTGAACAAGGAATTTATGCTTATCCTTATGCTAGATATTTAGGCTTTGAATCTGGTGATAAAATTATTGCAATTAACGGAAAAAAAACAAATAGATACGAAGATGTATTCTCAACTAAATTATATTTTGCCGACTTTGTTACAGTTGAAAGAAATGGAAATACAAAAGATTTATTTGTATCAGACACTCTTTACTCATATTTAAAAAACGGAGGCTTATTTATTAGCTTAGATAATTATGAGTTCTCAATCGACAGCTGCGTTAAAACAATGTCAATAGCAAGTTTGAATTTAAAAAAAGGAAGTAAAATTATTTCTATTAACAGAGAAATTATTACTTCCTTTGGACAACTACGCGAAATATTATATTATAATAAAAATAGAGAACTTAGTTTTGTATTCGATAATATTGGCGAAATTGATACCGCAAATATTTTAATTGATAGCACTGGTAAACTTGGAATATTTACTAGCCCACCAAAGTTTAATACTGCTGAGTATAACTTTTTCAATGCTTTACTTTATGGCTGGAAAGATGCATTTGAAATTGTTTATTCAAATATTAAAGGATATGGATTAATTTTTAGCGGTAAAGAAAAAGTTAGAGAAAACCTTCAAGGACCTATCGGAATTGCAAAAGTTTATGGTGCAGTTTGGGATTGGTCTAAATTTTGGAGACTAACAGGTATAATTTCCATGATTCTGGCATTCGTAAACATTTTACCTATTCCAGCTTTAGATGGTGGACACGCACTATTTCTTGTAATAGAGGTTATTACAGGACGTAAACTTTCAGACAGATTTATGGAAATTGTACAAGTGATAGGAATGATTATTTTGCTAGCCTTAATGGTTTTTGTTATTGGAAACGATATAATTAATTTATTTTAACGAAATTAATAGCTAGCTAGTTAAATTTAAAAATTAAAATTATGAAAAAAATAATTTTTAGCTTTTTAGTTTTATTTTGCTCGCTCTCTAACTTATATTCCCAAGAATTTTTAGATTTTAACAATTCTAATTTTCAGCAAAAACGAATATTGCTAGTACCTTTCGACCCTAGAATTTACATAAACGATGCAACTGCAATAATGCTTAAAAACAGAAAGTCTAGCCATGATGAATTAATGCAATATTTTAGATACCAATTTAATTTGCAACTGCATAATGCTTTAATGGATTCTTGTACTGTTGTAAGTCTTTTTACCGATAACACTCGTGTCGACCAAGAAGATATTAATAATATATATTCTTTAATTTCCTATGAATTAGTCCTTGCAATACAAAACGCACCAGAAGTTAAAGAAAAACAAAATAAAAAAGGAAGTTTTGAAAAAAAACGTGAGGATAAACAAAAAGATAAAAGATTGGAAGAAACCAAAGAATATAATACTAAAATTCAAAATGGGGAATTAGTAAATAAACGCCAAACTACTCAAGACATGAGTTTAAACATTGTTTTTCATCAGCCAGAGGCATTAGAAGAAATAGCAATAAGGCGTGATGTAAATTTATTTTTGTTTATTAACCAATTTGAAATAACAGGAAATTATGGCGACCCTTATCTTAGTGGAAACTCAAAAGCCGAACGCAATTTAAAAGTCCATTTCAGTCTTTATAATAAAAAAGGACAAATGGTTCATACTAGTTTTGCAATTACAAAACTCCCTTTCAATTTAGATGATAAACAAACAGTAGTAGATTTGTATTTCCCTGAAGTAATACGACAAATTATTCACAATATAAATTTTCAATAAATGTCAAATATCTTTGTTTTTGCAACAAATAACCCCCACAAACTCGAAGAAGTTAAGCATATTTCTAATAATAAATTTAATATTGTTGATATTAGTCATTTCGGTATAACTGAAGAATTACCCGAAGACCAAAACACTTTAGAAGGTAATGCTTTGCAAAAAGCAAGGTATTTGTACGAAATAACTGGCGAGAATTGTTTTGCTGATGACACGGGCTTAGAAGTCGAAGTACTTAAAGGTGCACCTGGAGTGATGTCTGCTAGATATGCAGGCGAAAACAAATCATCTGATGAAAATATTAAAAAAATACTTAAAGAATTAGAAAATAATCCTAACCGCTCTGCTCAATTCAGAACTGTAGTTGCACTAATTCTGACTGGTAAGGAATATTTTTTCGAAGGTGTTATTCAAGGAAAATTACTCAGCGAAAAAAAAGGGAATAAAGGTTTCGGCTACGACCCAATTTTTGTCCCAAATGGTTTTGACGAAACTTTTGCACAGTTACCAGCAGAAGTGAAAAATTTAATTTCGCATAGAGCTTTAGCTTTTGAAAAGTTTTTTTACTTTTTGAGACATTATAAAAAGGATTTGTAAAATATTATTCTAAAAAATTTGTTATATAAAATAAACTTTGATTTTATGGGCAAAATAAATTATATAGGGATTTGTTTATTGTTACTAATTTTATCTTTATTTTCCTCGGCACAAGTTGCAGTAGGCCAATGGCGCGAACATTTGCCATACAATCATGGTAAAAGTCTTGCTGTCTCGGAAAACGAAATTTATATGGGTACTAATGTCGGATTAATGCGGTACAACAAAAATAATGGAGAATTAGAAAAACTTGGGAAAATTAATGGCTTTAGTGATGCAGGTGTTAGCACAGTAAAATATAGCAAAGCTTTCGACACTTTTATTGTAGCTTACTCAAATGGAAATATTGACTTAGTTAAAAATAAAACCATCACTAATATAGGCGATTTAAAAAGAAAATTTATAAATGGCGATAAAACTATATACGACATAAGTTTGCACGAAAACTTTGCATATTTAGCTTGCGGTTTTGGCATTATTGAGCTTGACTTAAAACGTTCGGAAATACGAGAGACATGGTATATTGGTAATAATGGTACTTATGTAAAGGTTTATGCTTTAGATAATGACGGAGAATATATTTATGCAGCAACCGAACAAGGAATTTATAAAGGTAAGTTCGGAAATCAATTAGTCGATTTTTCTAAATGGGAAATTATTACTGAACAAAATTTGCCCAATGATTTTCTGTGGTTGGCAGGAAAAGCCTTTTCTAGTCTTACTATCTTTGACGGTAAAATTGTTGCTAACTATCATAACCCAATAACAGATCAAGCCGACACTTTAATTGTTTACGACAACGGAAACTGGCAAAAATTATATCCCGAATTTAATGATTTTGAAGCAGTAACTTCAAATTCCGAAAATTTAATTTTATTAAATAGATACTGGATAAAAATTTTAGACAAAAACTTTCAAGAAGTTAGGCATATTTGGCACTATAATATTGATGGCGAAGTAGTTTTATTAAATCCTAGCACTGCCTTTTTGGAAAAAGATAATGTTTTGTGGGTAGCCGATAAAAAATACGGCTTAATTAAAACTCCAAAAGAATGGAATTATTCTTCATATAGCATCAATGGGCCTGAAACAGAAAAAATTTTTGATTTTGCGAGTTCAGACTCTAAAATTATTGGTTTAAGAGGAGGAATGACCTCTTCGTGGGGACCAAAATGGGAAAGTGCAAACTTTTATGAGTTTAAAGATGGACTTTGGAAATCTTTTTTAAACTCAAGTGATAATGGGCTTAATGGGAGTTATGATTTAATAAGAATTGCTATTGACCCAAACGACCCTTCCCACTTTTTTATAGGCTCTTGGGTAAACGGGCTTAAAGAATATAGAAATGATAAATTTTATAAAACCCACGACCCCTCTAATAGCACTCTAAAATACGTTACAGGAAACAGTAATTACTGCCGTATCGGTGGATTAGCTTTCGACAAAACTGGAAACTTGTGGGTAACAAACTCTCTTACTAGTCCAGCAATTCACGTGCTTTCTAAAGACGGAAAATGGACAGGAATAGACTATTCAACCTATGTCGGGAATATGAATATTAGTAAAATTTTAATAACAAAAGATAATATTAAATGGGTAATTTTACCACAAAGTGTTGGTTTATTGGTATTTGACGATAACGGAACTCCCGAAAATAGAAGCGATGATAAAGTTGTTAAACTTAGCATAAAAAGTGAAGACGGAGAAGTTATTAGTAATGATGTGTATTCAATAGCTGAAGATAAAAATGGCTATATTTGGGTCGGCACTAGTAAAGGTGTTGCTGTTTATTACAATCCTGAAGAAGTTTTTAGCTCTAATAACTTCACTGCACGACAAATAAAAATACCTAGAAACGATGGCACAGACAATGCCGATATTCTTTTAGGAAATGATGTCGTTACCTCAATAACTGTTGATGGTGCAAATAAAAAATGGTTTGGCACACAGAGCGGAGGAGCTTACTACACAAGCGCTGACGGAATTCAAGAAATTTATCACTTCAACACTAGCAACTCTCCCATTTTGTCAAATAATATTATCTGTACTGCAATTGTTCCAAACACCGGCGAAGTCTTTTTTGGTACTTCAGGCGGAATTATTTCATACCGAAACACTGCAACCGAAGGAAATGATAACTATAACGGAGTTTACGCTTTCCCAAATCCAGTAAAACCAGATTATAGAGGACCTATAACAGTTACCGGACTTATCGCAGGTTCTTATGTGAAAATTACTGATATATCTGGTAATTTAGTTTTTGAAACTCTTTCAGAAGGAGGACAGGCAATTTGGTACGGCGAAGACCTGAAAGGCAATAGAGTTAAATCCGGAGTTTACCTAGTTTTTTCTTCAAACGAAACAGGCTCAAAAAAAGACGTTACAAAAATTTTATTCATTAATGGCAGAGAATAATGATAAAAAAAACGCAAGCTATCATTTTAAATAAAATTAAATACAAGGACAACTCATATATCGTAAACTTTTTTAGTAAAGACTATGGTAGATTTGCAGCTCTAATAAGAATTTCTAATACCGCAAGATCAGATATTAAAACATCTTCATTTTTCCCTTTAAATATTGTTGATATTGAAATTAAATTAAAAAATACTAGAGAAGTTCAAAACATAACTTATTGCAATAATGCAGAAAATTTAACAAACATAATCCTTGATATAAATAAATTAACTATTGCCCAATTTATTGCCGAAATAATATTAAAAACTATTAAAGAAGAAGAAAGTAACCTTAACATTTTTAATTATCTTAAAAAAATTGCTATAAAATTAAACTCAAGCCTAGAAACAACAAATAATATTCACCTTTTATTTTTAAAAGACTTCGCCTCATTATCCGGATTTGCTTTTAATAATAATTATTCCGAAAATACTCAGTATTTTAATATAAAAGAAGGAATGTTTGTATCTAAATTCGATAATACAAATGATGCTCTTGATAAGAAAACAAGCCAAGTTCTTAATAAATTACTGAACGCAAAAGAAAATTACGAACTTAACGAGCTAACTAAATCCGATAAGATAAATATTCTTAATAAACTTTTATTCTATTACGAACAACATATTCCCAGTTTTGGAAAAACAAAAAGCCTCAAAATTTTACAAGAAGTTTTTAATGCTTAATAAAGGTTAAAAAAAATATAAGCTTTGTGAAAATAATAAGCAAAATTTAAAGCCCAATAAATTAAGTACAAATATTATGTTTGGATTATTACTAACACTTACATTCCTTTCGATTTGCACTCTTGGAGTATTTGCACATGAAGAACCCGCAAAAACTAAAAAAGAAAATGATAGAAAAGAAATTCTTGAAAATAAAATTTCTAGCTTCACAGTTTGGAAGCATGAAATTACTAATAACAAACACGATTCTATTAATAAAGAAAAACTAATGAAAGTATCATATAATTTAAAAGGCAATATTTCGGAAATGCAAATTTACAAAAGCTCTAACATATTAGATTATAAAGCTGTTTTCGGATATGATAAAGACAACAATATGCTCACCGACACTGATTACAACACCGATGTAAGCATTGCTGAAAATATTAAATATAAATATGACAACACAGGAAGAGTTGTGGAGCAGATTAATTATGAAGGAGAAAGTGAATTTGATTCTATGATTTTATATGAAGTAGACAATAACACCAAAACATTAACTTTAAATAAATATAAACCCATTGATAATATTGAATATAAATTAATATAAAGGTATGACGAAAGCATTGAGTTTGGAAATAATGTAGAAGTTATTAAACAAAGACCAAACGGGGAACAAATAATGAGAGTTGAAAGTGTGTTTTATAAAAACAACATAGATTAGAAAAAAAATATTTGATGAGAATAATCATTTACTTTATTATATTAAATACACATATTTTGGAAACGGTGATAAATTCTCAACGATTAGCAAATACTCTCCCAAAAATAAAATGATGTCTAATACAATTTATATATTAAATGAGAAAGAATTAATAAGCATAGTTAAAACTTTTGATGAAGCAAGGAATCTTTATTCATTTACCACCTACGCCTAGTTATTTAGCAAATAATATATATTTATCAGAATTGACTAAAATCTTTCGCCTATTTTACCCGCTTAAGGCGTTTTAACAGAGTTTAAATTACAATT
>CAYRQZ010000069.1:0-8472 GCA_964426585.1 uncultured Bacteroidales bacterium
CCCCCCTTCTTTTTACTTTTTTAAAATTCGCTTGCTTATCCAAAATATCTCCATAAAAGCTTAATTCAAAATAGTAAATCAACAACATACAAATATATAAAAATTTTTATAAATTGATAAAATAAATAATTGTTAATTTACATATTATACTTTTACAATATAATTTTCGACCAATATTGAATAAAATAATATAAAAAACATTTAGCGGATTTGATTGTAGGGGTATATTTAATGGAGAATGGAGAATTATGAAAATTTGTAATAAAAATATGCATAGTAGATACGCAATTCATTGCGTATTGACTATTGCAAATTTCTAATATGCTGCCCTTACAGGGCGTAAAAAACATCTAACATGCAGCTCAAGGCGCTGCCTTGAGCTATGATATATTGCCCTTTCAGGGCGTAAAAGCATAGTAGTTAAAGAAAATTTATTAGAAATTGTTAAGATTAATTTTTAAAATTTCGTCTTTTTTAGTCGAAAATGTCCCTTGTACAAAATATGATTCACCGTTAGCGTCAGCCTGCGGTGAATTGTCCTCACCATCTCCTGCCCGTAGGGCAGAACTTAGTAAAAATTAATAAAAAACATTATGATTATTTTTAATATTATGCCAATCCGTGGTTTATTCCTAAACGAATCTGCAATTGAAAAATAACGAAAACATTTATCTTCAAAAAAAAATTACAGCTTTATATAAAATTAAAAATTTAAAGATTAAGTTTGTAATTAATTTAATATCAAATAAACAATGTCGTTTTATTTATTAAAACATAAGTATTTTCAAAAATTACCATTGATACTTATATTGATATTCACTTTAATTTTATTTCTCGGAGTTAAAGATTATGGTTTTGTTAATTGGGACGATGATGAAAATATTGGCAAAACAGATAGTTTTACGGAGTTCACTGCAAAAAATATTCATTTTCATCTTTTTCAACATAGATTTAAAGCTTTAGCTATTTGGTCTTTTATGCTTGAGTATCAAATATTTGGACACAATTCCAAATACTATCACTTAAATAATTTATTTCTTCACTTAGTAAATATTGTTTTAGTTTTTGTTTTTATAAAAAAACTTACACCCAAAAATCGACTTGTTCCAATATTAACGTCTTTGTTTTTTGCAATCCATCCAAGTTTTGTAGAACCAATAGTCTGGATAACAGGGCGTAAAGACCTTTTATTTGTATTATTTAGTTTAGCAAGTTTTATCACATATTTTAATTTTTTAAAACAAAAAAAGTGGTATTTGCAAGCAATATCATTTGCGCTTGTTGCAATATTTATTTACCTCTCTAGTTTATCAAAAATTCAAGCTATCACTCTACCTTTCGTTCTAATTGCAATAGATTGGTTGCAGAACAGAAAGTTTTCTATTCTCTCTTTTATTGAGAAAATAATACTATTGTTTTTAATAATAGACATGTTTTATATCGCTTTTTCAATACTTTGTTTAATTCTATTAATAAAATACCGCAAGTTTATTATTCAGTTTATAAAACAGAATACTTTAGTTAAAATTTTATTGTCAATTGTCCTTATTTTCATATTTTTTAGATACAAACATTATATAGGATTTAAAGTCAATTTTTATTTCGGCTGCGAATGGCTAAGCATAGTAAGCGACATTTTATTATTTATTTTATATGCTGTATTAGTAGCATTTTTATTTTCAAAAAGTTTTCAAGAAAAGTTTTCTAAGCAAACTAAAAATTCATTTTTAAAAAACAGACATTTTCTTTATGTATTAGTAGCTGTAACTGCGATTTTATTTTTTATTTTTAATTATTCTTATTTACATAAATATTTTCCTCGATATTGGACAATTGATAAAGGGGATACTAATTTTTATTCAATATTTGAAAGAATTTTGCTTTTATCTTCGAGCTTAGTTTTTTATTTAAAGCGATTTTTCTTAATAAGCTCGCAAAACCCCATGATTCCATACCCTGAAAGACTTGAAAATGGTCAATTGCCAAATTATTTAATTTTTGATTTTATTATAATTTTAATAATTTCTGCGGTGGTTTTGTTTATATTATTGCGTTATTTTCGCAAAACACCATTAACATGGTTTGGAATAATATTTTTCCTTATTAATATCGGAATAGTTCTTCACATAATTCCAATAGAAGGAAGAGTATTAGCCGCTGACCGCTATACTTATTTGGCATATATTGGTTTGTTTTTAATAATTTCGTTGCTAATAGAATATCTTATTCAAAAAAGAAATAATATTTTTGTTATTTCTATAGTGGTTTTATCTGTTTTTATCATGTCTTTTACTAGTTATAAAGATAAAAATACTTGGCAAAACTCATTTTCTTTATGGCAAAAAGCCTTAAAAGTAGATTCTAAAAATCATTATGCAATGTTTAGTTTAGCTTTGGCATATTTTTCTGAAGCTAATGATATTCAAAAGGCAGAGGAACTTTTAACTAAAGCAATTTTGTTGAAAGAAGATTTTATGTACTTTAACAACCGTGGACGGCTTTTTTACGCACAAGGAAATTACAACAAAGCTATTGACGACTTTAATAAATCTATTTTATTAGATTCTACAAGTTATGCTGCTTTTAACAATAGGGGAGCCTGCTATCAACAGTATTGTAATTATTTGCAAGCTCTAACCGATTATCGTAAGGCTATAGAAATAGAACCTAATTATTTAGAAGCATTGAATAACGAAAAAAAAGTGTTGGATTTGATGCATTACGATAGTTTATTATTCGGAAAAATTACCAAAAAAGAATTAAATGAAGATGAAATATTAAATTTTCTTTTTACTCAAACTGAAAAAATGCAAAACACAGAGCAAAAGCAACTTGCAATTTCATATTATCAACAAGCATTAAAAATAATCCCAGATAATTACGAAATTTATGAAAATTTAGCATTAATTTATCATGCAAACGACGATTTTACAGAAGCAAAACAAATCTATAATTTTGCCTTAGAAAAATTTGGTAATAATCAATCTTTACTGCTTGGACGAGGTCTATTATACATCCAAACAGGAGATACTATTAAAGCTTGTCAAGATTTAAACCTCTCATCACAGCTCGGAAATAAAGAAGCAAAAATTTTATTAGAAGAGTTTTGTAATTAATTGTTAAGGCTTAAGGGAGATTGTTATTCTGAAGTTTACTCGCTCAAATTCTTAATCCTATCAAAAATTGGCGGATGAGAATAGCTTAAAAACACAACTAATGGGTGTGGTGTTAAATTTCCCATATTATTTGCCGTGAGTTTTTTTAAGGCAGAAATTAAATTTTCGGATAAACCATGTTTCCTTGCAAAATTATCGGCTTTACATTCTGCTTTTCGACTAAAAACAGATAAAACCGCAGAAAGTACCTCAGAAATGGGAGTATATAGCATCGAAAAAGCTAATATAGCAATATGAAAACTTGCTTCTTCTAAACCTAAAGCTTGAGATAAAAGGCTATTACCTACCAATATTCCAAAAATATAAAGAAAAATGCCAACTGTTAAAATTGAAGCAAACATTGATTTATAAATATCTTTATGCTTATAATGACCAATTTCGTGTGCCAAAACCGCAACAATTTCATCACTTGTAAGTTCGTATATTAAAGTGTCGTATAAAACAATACGTTTTTTAGAACCCATACCGCTAAAATACGCATTTGCCTTAGTAGAACGCTTTGAGCCATCGATAACAAAAATTTTCGATAAATTAAATCCTGCTATTTTGCTAAATTCAGTAATTTTCGTTTTCAACTCGCCATCTTCCAAAGGAGTTTGCTTATTAAATAAAGGAACAATTAAAACAGAATAAAACATATTCATAAATACAGAAAAGGCAATAATTACAAGCCAAGTATAAAGCCAAAAATTTTTGGGGTCTAAATTATATATCTGAATAATTAAAGCGAGCAAACCAAAACCAATTATTGCCGACACAATATAACCTTTTAATTTATCGAAAATATAAGTTTGAACAGAAGTTTTATTAAAACCATATTTTTTTTCTATTACAAAAGTATCGTAAATATCAAAAGGAGTGTTTAAAATATCAAGAGCTAAAAAGATAAGTGCGAAAAATATTATCGGTTTTAAAATATAGTTTTGAGAAATTTCTCCGGCAAGGAAATCAATATATGCAAAACCCTGAAACACAAGCATTAAAATAAGTATAACGAAAGCAAGACTCGAAGTAATTATTCCAAATTTATAATTTTCGAGCATGTAGTTTTGTTGATTTTTATATTTGTCGTTATCATAAATATCCTTTAAAATTTCAGGAATAGGTTTTTTAAACCATTTTGAATTGAGAAAGTCTAAAATTTGTTCCCATAAGAAACCAAAAATTACAATTATCAAAATTAAAAGAAATAGAATATCTGCTGTCATAATTTTTAATTTACAAATTCATATAATTCATAAGTATTTAAAATTTGAATATGTTTTGCTCTTGCAAAAATAATTCCATCATTATGTAATTCGCGAATAGCACGAGATAAAGCAGGGCGAGAAACCCCAAATAAATCAGCCATTTTTTCTTGCGAAATAGGTAAAACAACATAATTAGTATTTTTGTTCTTAACTAAATTCATAATATAGTAAGCAAATTTAGCTTTTATATTTTTAAAAGATAAAAACTTTAACTTTTCCGACAAAAATTGAGCACGTCCGGAAATAATATTTATAAAATTCAGAAGAAACTTTTCTTCAATTTTCATCATTTTAAGAACTTCGCTTTTCGGAATTTTTATGATAACTGAATCGCTTTGTGATATAATATTTACAGGAAATTTGTTCTCTTTGCCAAAAATAAAAGCAGTTGCCAAGGGCTTTGGCGGACTTAGCTCCTCAATAATCAAAGCTTTACCTGAAATATCATTCATAACTCCATGCACTAAACCTGAAACTACTATCATTAAATGCTCAACATTTTCGTCTTGATAAGCAATAATTTCGCCAGACGTATATTTTTTTGTTTGATAAAATATTTGCGACAATAAATCGTCAACACGCTCCGGCGGAATACCTAAAAACAATGGACACTTACTAATCTCTATTTTCATCTTAAAAATTTAAAATGTAATAAAAATCACAAAAGTAAAACAAATTTTAAAATTAGAAATTTCTTTAATTTTACAGAATTAAAAAATCCTCACTCTTAACACAGTCAAAATGGTGTTCTCAATTATCCATACTCAATTATTAATTCTCAATTGACTATTTCGGTATTATTTTACTTAATTTTTCATTTTGTAACAATTGTTACATTTTAATTTAAAAAGGCGTACTAAATTTGCCCTAACAAAAATAAGAAATTATGATTCGAGAAATAATAAAAATAGACGAAGACTTGTGCGATGGTTGCGGTTTATGTATTCCCAACTGCCACGAAGGAGCACTTCAAATAATTGACGGTAAAGCTCGACTAATCAGCGATTTAATGTGCGATGGTTTAGGAGCTTGTATAGGGTATTGTCCACAAGGTGCCATAACAATAGAAAAGCGAAAGGCTGAGGCTTACGATGAAATTGCAGTTCTTAAAGAAAATATTTTACCAAAAGGCAAAAATGTTCTTATTGCACATTTAACTCACCTACTCGACCACAACGAAGAAGGTTTATACAAGCAAGCAATGAATTGGTTAGAGCAAAACTCTTCAAATCTAGCTTTCAATTTAGATGAAGTAAAACATGAGATAAACAAATTATTTGCCAAACTTACAAGTAATTCTCCAAGTCCTTGTGCTTGTCCGGGTTCTGAAGAAAGAGCAATTCATAAAACTGAAAACAGCAGACAATTAGTAAACGACAGCCCCTCGGCTTTGTCGCATTGGCCCGTACAAATGCACTTAATAAACCCTGCAGCCAATTACTACAAAGGAAAGGATTTGCTTTTAGCAGCAGACTGTGTAGCATTTAGCATGGGGAATTTCCATTCAAAACTTTTAAATGGAAAATCATTAGCAATTCTGTGTCCAAAATTAGACAATAATCAAAATGTATATGTTGATAAAATAGTTTCATTAATAAATGATGCAGAAGTTAACACAATTACAGTTGCAATGATGGAAGTTCCATGTTGTGGCGGCTTATTACGTTTTGTAAAAGAAGCACAAACAATTGCTAAACGAAAAGTACCGGTTAAAGCAATTATAGTATCAATTTCGGGCGAAATAATTGCCGAAGAATGGATTTAAAAATTATTAAAAAATAAATTATTATAAACAATTAAATTTTAAAATTATGTCAATGTTTTGTTATCAATGTCAAGAAGCAGCTAAAGGAACAGGATGTACAATCAAAGGTGTTTGTGGGAAAACTGATGAAGTTGCCAACATTCAAGATTTGTTAATTTACGTTTGCAAAGGCGTTTCGGTTTATTCACAATTAGCACGTGAAAAAGGCATTGAAAATGATGAAGTTAATCAATTTATCTTTGATGCTTTATTTACAACAATTACTAACGCAAACTTCGACTATGAAGCTATTATTGCAAAAGTAAGAAAAGGTTTAAAGATTCGCGAAGAAATTAAAAATCAATTTGTAAATGCAGGAGGTGTCCTTCCAAATGAATTACATAATTCCGCAATTTGGTCGGCAGACTCTGTTGAAGACTTTGAAAGAAAAGCTAAAACTATCGGCGTCTTATCAACTGAAAATGAGGACGTTCGTTCTTTAAGAGAGCTTTTAACTTACGGTTTAAAAGGAATGGCGGCTTATGCCGAACACGCTTTTAATTTAGGTCATTCTAATAAAGAAATTTTTGCATTTATGCAAAGAGCTTTAGTTGCAACAACAGAAGAAAAATCTGTTGATGAGCTAGTAGCCTTAGTTTTAGAATGTGGAAAATTTGGTGTTGATGTAATGGCACTTTTAGATAAAGCCAACACAAGCACCTACGGAAATCCCGAAATTACAGAAGTTAATATCGGAGTTCGCAATAATCCCGGAATTTTAATCTCAGGACACGATTTAAAAGACTTAGAAGAGCTTTTGCAACAAACTCAAGGTACAGGAATTGATATTTACACTCACAGCGAAATGCTTCCAGCTCATTACTACCCTGCTTTTAAAAAATATTCTCATTTTGCAGGTAACTACGGAAACGCATGGTGGAAACAAAGAGACGAATTCGAAACTTTTAACGGACCAGTTCTTTTTACTACCAACTGTATTGTGCCTCCACTAGAAAAAGCAACATATACCGACAGAATCTATACCACAGGAGCTTCAGGTTTAACAGGTGCTAAACATATTCCGGCTCGCGAAGAAGGTAAACAAAAAGATTTTTCAATAATTATTGAACATGCAAAAAAATGTAAAGCACCAACAGAAATAGAAAATGGTAAAATTGTTGGCGGATTTGCTCATAATCAAGTTATTGCATTAGCTGATAAAGTGGTTGACGCAGTAAAAACAGGAGCTATTCGTAAGTTTTTTGTTATGGCAGGTTGCGACGGCAGAATGAAATCTCGCGAATATTATACCGATTTTGCAGCTAAATTACCAAAAGATACAGTTATTTTAACTGCCGGCTGTGCTAAATATAGATATAATAAATTAGAATTAGGTGATATTAACGGTATCCCAAGAGTTTTAGACGCAGGACAATGCAACGACTCTTACTCACTTGCAGTAATCGCACTTACATTAAAAGATGTGTTCGGATTAGATAATATAAACGACTTACCTATTGCTTATAATATTGCATGGTACGAACAAAAAGCTGTTATCGTTTTACTAGCTCTTTTATATTTAGGTGTAAAAAACATCCACTTAGGTCCAACTCTTCCAGCTTTCTTATCGCCAAATGTTGCTAAAGTATTAGTCGAAAATTTTGGAATAGCAGGAATCAACACAGTTGACGAAGACATAAAATTATTTTTTAACTAAAACTCATAATCATAAAAAATCCCACTTTTGTTGTGGGATTTTTTATATTTACAAAAATTTAAAAATAAATTAATATGGAACAAAATTCATTCCCAAGAGGCAAAGCTGTTAGAGCTGAAGATGAAATTCAATATCAAGCAAGCTCAGTTGTTAGTAAAACTATTATTAAAAAAGAAAAAGGAAATGTCTCAATTTTTGCTTTCGACAAAGGCGAAGCACTTAGCGAACACGCTGCCCCTTTCGACGCTTTACTTTGCGTTACTGACGGAAAAGCAGAAATTGTGATAGGCGGAAATCCTAATATTGTTTCAGCCGGCGAAATGATTATTATGCCAGCAAATATTCCGCATGCAGTAAATGCAATTGAAAAGTTTAAAATGATGTTGATAATGATTAAAGCGTAAAAATGAAGAAAATAATTTATAAAAACGCTAAAAAACGTGAGAACCCCTTCAATGCAGATGTTAGAATATTAAATATTGACGAAAAAACTGAGTTTCTACATTTAGAGCTTCAAGCAAATCAATCATTAGCTAAAGTAAAAATTGATATTCCGGCTTATTTTTATGTTTTGGAAGGAAATCC
>CAYRQZ010000069.1:8572-14072 GCA_964426585.1 uncultured Bacteroidales bacterium
TGAAACTCAGCTTGAATTGTATCATTTTTTATTAATTGAGCAATCTTTTTAGAAATTTGTTCAGCACTTAATCCTTTATAAATATTTCGCACATAATTTATAATATCTTCTTTTGGCAAATTTTCTTGTGCCTTGCAATGTTGATAAACCTCATTTTTCACCTTTTCGTATCTGTTATTCTCTTTTAAAAGTTCGATAGCTGCTTGAAAAGCAATAAAATCTCCAATTTTTGCCATGTCTATGCCATAACAATCTGGATAACGGATTTGAGGTGCAGAAGAAACTATTATTATTTTTTTAGGCTCTAACCTATCTAAAATTTTTAAAATACTTTTACGCAAAGTCGTGCCTCTAACAATACTATCATCAATAATAACTAAAGTATCAACTTTTTTATTTATGGTTTTATAAGTAATATCGTAGACGTGTTTAACCATCTCATCTCTATCTTTGTCTTGAGTGATAAATGTACGCATTTTTACGTCTTTTACTGCAATTTTTTCAACACGTGGGCGTAATTCCAAGAGTTTAATAATTTCCTCATCGCTCATTTTTTCAACATTTTCCCGAATTTGCTTAGTTTTATACTCATTAAGATAAGTTTCCAAACCTTTTAGCATACCATAAAAAGCTATTTCGGCAGTATTTGGAATAAATGAAAAAACGGTATTCTCAAAATCATAGTTTATTTCTTTTAATATGGCTGGCACTAAGAGCTCGCCAAGTTTTTTACGCTCATTATAAATTTCATAGTCTGTACCGCGAGAAAAATAAATCCTCTCAAAACTACAAGGCGACTTTTCACGGGGTACTCTTATCAAATGGTTTTGAATATCACCATTCCTTTTTATAATCAACGCCATACCAGGGTCTAACTCTTTGACTTGCTCAGCAGTAATATTTAACGCAGTTTGAATAACAGGTCTTTCGGAAGCAGCAACAAAAATCTCGTCATCATAATAATAAAAAGCTGGTCGTATTCCCCAAGGGTCTCTAAGTAAAAAACTATCGCCATGACCAGTAATTCCGCCCATAACATAGCCACCATCCCAATTATCGGTAGATTCACGAAGAACTTTAGCAATGTCAATATTCTCTTCTATTAAATTTGATATTTCTGAATTTTTATATCCTTGGTTTTTATATTCTCTAAAAAGCTTTTGATTTTCTTCTTCCAAAAACAAACCGATAAGCTCAAGGGCAGTTACTGTATCGGAACATTCTTTTGGGTGTTGACCAAACTCAATTAAATAATTAAATAATTCATCAACATTTGTTAGATTAAAATTACCGGCTAAAGCTAAAGTTTTGCTACGCCAATTACTAACGCGCAACAAAGGGTGTACAAACTCAACATTATTACGCCCATAAGTAGCATATCGCAAATGGCCCATATATAAATCGCAAACAAAATCTAAATTTTGTTTAGCCCATTCAACATCATTAGCTTTGCTAGGATTTTCTTTTATTGCTAGGTCAAAACTTTTATAAATTTCATTAAAACAATCGATAATCGGAGTAGAGCTAACAGAACGCTTCCTATGCATATATTTGAGCCCAGCTAGCATATCTAATTTTAATCCTAAAACCCCAGCACCATCCTGACCACGATTATGTTGCTTTTCCATTAATAAATAAAGCTTATTAACACCATAACGCCAAGTTCCGTATTTTTCCTGAAAATAAGATAAAGGTTTACGCAATCGCATTAAAGCAATACCACATTCATGTTTTATTTGGTCGCTCATTGATATATTGTTGATATTTAATTAGTTGACTTTTATTACATAAGTTTACAAATCTAAAAAAAATTAACGAAAACCTAAAAAAAAATATTTTTTTTTAAATTCTTTAAGAATTCTTTTTAGAAACACTATATTTGTCCACTAAAATTTTAAAAAAGTGAAAAGTATTTATAAAGTATTATTTACATTATTATTTACAATATTTATTTCTTTTTCTTTTTCGCAAACTGCTGAACAAGAAGAGATTATAATAAATAAGTATGAAGAGTTTGCTCTTTTTGTTACGGGCAAAGAATATCCCAAAACAGCTCAAGACACAAATAGCAGTCAAGAATTTTGGTTAAAATACCAAGAAAAAATTAATGAAGATTGGCCCAATATGGATTCCACACGTTTAACTCCTATGTCAATTTGGAGAAATGATGAAGTAAAAGATAAAATTAATGATAGTTTATTATTATTTTATCCTTTTTCAGGACCCGACTTTTTGCACGCTTACGTCTTATTTCCTCAAGCTCCCGAATATGTTTTTTTTGCACAAGAAATTTTAGGTAGTATCCCCGATTTTAGTAAATATTCTAATAAAGATATGGAAGAATATTTAGATAAATTTTATTATGCAATTCGCGATATATATGCACGTAGTTACTTTATAACAGGCAGAATGGGCGGAGATTTGAATAATGCTAAAGTTAAAGGAACTTTGCCAATTTTTATATTTTTTATGGCACAAACCAACCATTATATTCACGATGTAAAATATGAATATGTTAATAGCAAAGGAGAAATTATGCCTCTGCAAAAAGTTACAGGAAAATATTCTTCGGCAGAATGTATAAATATAAGTTTTAGCAAAATTGATGACCCCGAAAACATAAAAACCCTTAGATACTTCCGTTGCGATCTCTCAGACGAAGGGCTTAATGAAGCACCAGGTTTTAAAAAATATCTCGAAAATATTGGAGATAGAAACACTTATGTAAAATCAGCATCTTATCTTTTGCATTACGGAACTTTTTCTTACATTAGAAATATTGTCTTAAATACTTCAAAAGCTGTACTCCAAGACGATACTGGTGTGCCGTATAGGTATTTTCTTCCAAAAAATTGGGAAGCGTTTTTGTATGGCGAATATGTCAAACCAATTAGCGACTTCCCTAGTACTTATTTAATGCAAAAAGATTTAAAAGAAATTTACGACAAAAAAGGTGAAAATATTAAAGAACTCCCTTTCTCGCTTGGCTATCATTGGAGAAGTGGAGAGCAAAACCAAATGTTATTTATAAAAAAGTAAAAAGCAGTTTTTAAAGTTTTGCTATATTTGTAAAAACATTTTTTGTGGAAAACTTAACAGAAATAGAATATTTTCCTGAATTTGACAACCTCGAATTTATTGCCTCGCAAGTTGTCGAAGGCTTTATTACTGGACTACATAAAAGCCCTTTTCATGGCTTTTCAGTAGAATTTGCCGAACACCGATTATACAACAAAGGAGAAAGTACTAAACATATAGATTGGAAACTTTTTGCAAGAAGTGATAAACTTTTTATTAAAAGATACGAAGAAGAAACAAACTTACGAGGTCAAATTTTCTTAGACATTTCGTCTTCAATGCTTTTCCCTTATGAAAATAAAGCATTTAATAAATTAAGATTTTCAATTTATACAGCAGCTTCGCTAATGTACTTGCTTAGAAGACAAAGGGACGCTGTCGGCTTATCGGCTTTCGATAATGAAATTAGATTCCACGCAAACGCAAAATCATCGCAAGCTCATATCCAACTAATATACAACGAGTTAAGAAAATATTTAAACCCGCAAAATATTGGATTACAGAAAAAAACTAATACGGCAGAAGTTTTGCATCAGTTAGCAGAAATTATTAATAAACGCTCATTAGTGATTATTTTTAGCGACATGTTTAGCACAAAAGACGAAAGCTCCGAAAAACTTTTTTCCGCCTTGCAACATCTCAAATATAACAAACACGAAGTAATAATTTTTCACGTGAGCGACAAAAAATTTGAGCAAGATTTTGCCTTCTCAAATCGCCCATATAAGTTTGTAGACTTAGAAACAGGAAATATTTTAAAGCTAAACCCAAACGAAATTAGAGAAATATATATAGAAAGAACTCAAAATTTAGTAAATGAGCTTAAAGAAAAATCTATACAATTTGGAATCGACATTATCGAAGCCGACATAAACAAAGGATTTGGCGAAGTTTTAAAACCTTATCTTATCAAAAGAGCAAAGTATTTTTAAGACTTAAAAATATAAACCAAACAAAACAACAAACTGTAAATCCGCAATATCCCAGCCGAGTTTTTGATTTTTACAAAACAAGTAGCTAGCGAAATAATTGAGCTACCACTTCAAAACAATAATGTTTGACTTACTATTTATAAAAGTACTTTAAAATTTTTATACAAACCGATTTTTAGAACAAACCAATTTTTTTAAAGACCTTTATCCATTGTCCACAAAAATTCTTCGTTTGTTGGTGATTGCATTAAACGAGACCTCATAAATTCCATTGCTTCAATAGAGTTCATATCAGCAAGGAATTCCCTTAAAATCCACAATCTGTTAATCAAATCATTATTTATTAATAAGTCTTCGCGTCTAGTACTCGAAGCTGTGATGTCAACAGCTGGGTAAATTCTTCTATTAGACAGTCTTCTATCAAGTTGAAGTTCCATATTGCCTGTACCTTTAAACTCTTCAAAAATTACTTCGTCCATTTTTGAGCCAGTTTCGGTAAGAGCAGTCGCTAAAATGGTAAGAGAGCCGCCGTTTTCAATATTACGTGCTGCACCAAAAAATCTTTTTGGTTTATGCAAAGCATTAGAGTCGACACCACCCGACAAAACTCTTCCAGAAGCAGGCGCTACTGTATTGTATGCACGTGCCAACCTTGTTATAGAGTCTAATAAAATAACAACATCGTGTCCACATTCGACCATTCGTTTAGCTTTTTCTAAAACTATGCTAGAAACCCTAACATGTCTCTCGGCTGGTTCGTCAAAGGTTGAAGCAATAACTTCGGCTTTAACATTTCTAGCCATGTCTGTAACTTCTTCAGGACGCTCGTCTATAAGTAATATCATTAGATAAACTTCAGGGTGGTTAGCTGCAATAGCATTTGCAATTTCTTGTAATAAAACAGTTTTCCCTGTTTTAGGTTGTGCAACTATTAAACCTCTTTGCCCTTTTCCTATAGGTGCAAATAAATCTACTATTCTTGTTGAAAGAGTGGCTTTACCATTACCTGTGATATTAAATTTTTTATCAGGAAACAAAGGTGTTAGGTGGTCAAAAGGAACTCTATCCCTCATTAAAGCTGGGTCAATACCATTAATTTTAACAACTTTTATCAAAGGGAAATATTTTTCGCCTTCTTTTGGTGGGCGAATAGTACCTTCTACTGTATCTCCTGTCCTTAATCCAAATAGTTTAATTTGTGATTGCGAAACATAAACATCATCAGGAGAGTTTAAATAATGATAATCAGATGAACGTAAGAAACCATAACCATCTTGAATTATTTCTAAAACTCCAACAACCGTAATAATACCAGAAAAATCAAAAAAATCTTCTTTTTTTTGTTTTGGTTTTTGACCTAAATCTTTTGGCTCAACATTATTATTGTTAATAGTATCACTTTTTGGCAAATTATCTATTGAATTTGTGATTTCCACAATATTATTAGGTGTAATAACACCATTATTATCGGTTTCACTAATTGCTAAATT
>CAYRQZ010000070.1:0-4927 GCA_964426585.1 uncultured Bacteroidales bacterium
TACTAAAGCCGAAATTTCGGGAGCGATATCATCTTTAAAATAATAAACAGAATTTACGGTGTTAATCGCATTTTGAGTTTTAGTTTCTCGAATTTCAAAATGTAAATGCGGTCCTTCGGAACTACCCGTATTTCCACTATAAGCAATAAGCTCAGATTTTTTAACTAAAAATAATTCGGGATCTAAAATAGTATCAATTGCAAATGATTTTTTTTCATATTGAATTTTTCTAACAAAATTTTGTATATCGGGTCTAAATTTTATTAAATGCCCATAAACCGAAGTATAAGAATTAAAATGTTCGACATACAAACCTAAACCATAGCCCCAGGGCGAAACAACAATCCGGGCAATGAAACCATCAGCAACCGAAACGATTTCTTTACCATCTTGAAAAGTTCTAAAATCAATTCCAGAATGAAAATGCCGATGCCGAGGTTCTCCAAAATTACCAGCTAAAGTAGTTTCAAATTTCAAAGGAAAAACAAATTCTCGTTTTAAATTAACATCTTGAGCAAACAATAGGTTTTGCAACAAAACATACAATACAATTCCAAATAAAAATCGTTTTTTATACATTTTTAAAATAAAATTTTCACAAAACTAATTCTATTCTTGCTTAATAAAAATAAATAGTGTATTTTTGTGATAGATAAATTATAAAATGAACGAAGAATATAACAAAATAATTATAAACTTAAACGAAAACATAAAACGTTTAAAATTGTTGTATCTTGAACTAAAAAATGAAAACGTTAATTTATCGAATGAGGTAAATATTCTTAATAGTGAATTAAATATATATAAAAACAAATTAGACGAGACAGAAAAAAAATATGATAATTTAAAATTAGCTCGGAATATAGTTGGAAAAGATGGAGAAGACAATGAAGCTAAGCTTAAATTAAACAGAATTATACGGGAAATTGATAATTGTATTGCTCTTTTAAACAAATAGTTCAATGGATAACGATAAGTTAAGTATAAATATAAATATTGGTGAAAGGATTTATCCTATAAGTATTACTAGGTCAGACAGTAAACGCGAGCAGATAATAAGAAAAGCTGCCCAAACTGTTAACGATTCTATATCGCAATACAAAAGTAAAGGATATAAAGGGAAAGATGAGCAGGATTATTTATCTATGGTACTTATTTCATTTGCTGTAAAGCTAATGGAACTAGAAAATAACGAAGATATATCGCCAATAATAAACGAACTTAAAAAAATTAATTTTGAACTTGAAAATTTTTTGGAAAAAGAGTAAACGTTCTTTAAAATAACAAAACTATAATAACAATACTGCCCGTATTGATTTTTAAAAGGTTGAAAACTCAACACTAACTAAATTAGGGATAAAGCTCGATTTATCAACGATAGACCTAATTTTATTCTGCTTGCAGAATAAACTTGCATTAGCAGGCATAGGAAATCGAAAATTTATCGGCCTTCCCGCCCATGTTTTACAGGGGTTTTTCTAACATTTAAGAATTCTAATACGGGCTTTTTAATTTAAATTAAATAATTTTTATGGATGCACTAATAATAATTTTAATCGCAACGGCAACACTAATTGGTGGTGGTGCCATTTCTTACTTTATTTGGGACAAAGCTTTAAGTAAAAAGAAAAAAAGAACTTACGATGAAGCTATTGCCGAAGCCGAAGTTATTCGCAAAGAAAAAGAACTTATGGCTAAAGAAAAGTATTTACAACTAAAATCGGAACACGACAAAAATGTTAATGAAAAAAATCAAAAAATTGCCGTTGCCGAAAACAGACTTCAACAACGAGAAGCCACAATTACCTCGCGTATTGAAGAAACTCAAAGAATGAAAAAAGAACTCGAAGTTATTCGCGAAAATCTTGATAAACAATTAGAAAGAGTTGACAAAAGATCCGAAGAACTAGAAAAGTTGCACCGCGAACAAGTCGAAAAACTTGAAACAATATCAGGTCTCTCGGCTGACGATGCTAAAAAAGAATTAATGGAATCCTTGCAAGACGTTGCCCGTTCCGAAGCTTTAGCCTTAATTAACGAAATTATGGACGAAGCAAAAATGACAGCTAATAAAGAAGCTAAGAAAATAATTCTAGAAACAATTCAACGCGTTGCAACTGAAACTGCAATAGAAAATGCTGTTACTGTTTTCAATATCGAAAGTGATGAGCTTAAAGGTAGAATTATTGGCAGAGAAGGTAGAAATATTAGAGCTTTAGAAGCTGCCACTGGCGTCGAAATAATTGTTGATGACACACCAGAAGCAATTTTACTTTCTGCTTTCGACCCAGTTCGTAGAGAAATTGCTCGATTATCTTTACACCAACTTGTTACTGATGGCAGAATTCACCCGGCTAGAATTGAGGAAGTCGTGAATAAAACCAAAAAACAAATTGAAGAAGAAATTGTTGAAATTGGAAAACGAACAACCATAGACTTAGGCATACATGGAATGCATCCCGAACTTATCAGGATGATTGGAAAAATGAAATATCGCTCTTCTTACGGGCAAAATCTACTTCAACATTCACGCGAAGTTGCTAACCTTAGTGCAATTATGGCTGCCGAACTCGGATTAAACCCAAAAATTGCTAAGCGTGCCGGATTATTACACGATCTTGGAAAAGTGGCTGACGAAGAACCAGAACTTCCACACGCAGTCTATGGCATGAAATTAGCCGAAAAATTTAAAGAAAAACCCGAAATTTGTAATGCTATTGGAGCTCACCACGACGAAGTCGAAATGACAAGTTTAATCTCTCCAATAGTACAAGTGTGCGACGCTATTTCGGGAGCTAGACCAGGAGCAAGAAGAGAAATAGTCGAATCGTATATTAAACGCCTGAAAGACCTTGAATCATTAGCTTTATCATATCCTGGCGTCCTTAAAACTTATGCTATTCAAGCTGGTAGAGAACTTAGAGTTATTGTCGGTAGCGAAAAAATTACTGACGCCGAATCCGAACAACTAAGCTTCGAAATTGCTAAACGTGTTCAAGACGAAATGACCTACCCCGGACAAGTAAAAATCACAGTTATCAGAGAAACACGTTCTGTGAATTATGCTAAATAATAAACAAATATTAGAAAATAATAAAATTCTTATAACAGGTGGAGCCGGTTTTATTGGCTCCAATCTGGTAGAAAGATTACTAGAATACAATAATTATATTGTATGTTTAGATAATCTTTCTACCGGTAAAATGATAAACATTGAAAAATTTTTAAAAAATAAAAATTTTAAATTTATAAACGGAGATATTAGAGATTTAAAAACTTGTAAATTAGCCTGCAATGACGTTGATATTGTTTTACACCACGCAGCCTTAGGCTCGGTTCCACGTTCTATTGACGATCCAATTTCTAGTAACGAAGTTAATGTCTCAGGATTTTTAAATATGCTTGTCGCTGCAAGAGATAATAAAGTAAAACGCTTTGTTTTTGCTTCGAGTTCGTCTGTTTATGGCGACAATATTCAGTTACCTAAAATAGAAGAGCAAATTGGAAAACCACTTTCTCCTTATGCTGTAACTAAATCAATAAATGAAATGTATGCCAAAATTTTTTCCGAAATTTATAACTTAGAAACTATTGGTTTAAGATATTTTAACGTTTTTGGAAAAAACCAAGACCCAGAATCAATTTATGCAGCAGTATTTCCAAAATTTATAAAACAACTAATTTCATATAAACCTCCTATAATTCATGGCGATGGTACACAATCTAGAGATTTTACTTATATCGAAAATGTAATTCAAGCAAATATTTTGGCAGCAAGTACTGATAATCCTAAGGCAACTAATACTGTATACAATATTGCTTATGGCGAAACAAATAATCTGAACGAAATTACAAATTTATTGATAAAACTATTATCAAAATTTGACTCTAAAATTGCTCAAATACAACCAAACTACGGACCAGAAAGAAAAGGAGATATTAAAGATTCGCTTGCCTCAATTACTAAAGCCAAAACACTTTTAGCTTACTCACCAAAATATGATGTAAAAACAGGTTTAGAAGAAACCGTAGAATGGTATTATAAAAATTTAAAGTAAACTTCTCTTAAATTAGCTCAATTAGATTTTTTTTTTGTATTAGAGACTAACATATACATTCCAAAAATAGCAAAAAACGATCGTATATCAATAAAAGAGCTAGACTTTAGAACATTAAGAATAATATAGAATAACACAAAAACACCAATAATTTTATACCCATTTAATTGCGTTGTAAAAACAAACCACAAAAAAATTAAAAAAAGAAAAAGCCCTATTAATCCAAGTTCAATCCATATTTCTAAAAATACATTATGCGGATATGCACGAATATCTTTACCAGAATACAAAACGCCAAAACTACCTAGCCCATATCCATAAATAGAACTAAACCTATCGCTTTTTATTAATTTTACTCCAAAATTTAATTGGTCAATTCTTGTATCAACAGAAGTTCCCATACTTCCACCATTTGAAGGAGCAGATTTTGTAGGTACTAATAACTCTAATCTAACTAAAGAACGTTCTACTAAAAAGCTAATCTCGTTTTCAAATATAAAGAATACGCCAGAGAACATTATAATAGTCAGAATGCTAAAAAATATTTTTTTTAAATCTGTTACTAATAATTTTTCAAAATAGAATATCTTAATCCACTTAAAAAATAACAAAGGTAAAAGTAAAACAAGTGTGAAAATTAAAGGACCTCTTGCCCCCAATAAAAACATCATTATAAAGCTGGCTGCAACAACAAAACTTGAAACAAATAAACTTTTAAATATTCTTTGATGCGAACCCAAAATCACCAATACATTAAGCCCCATGTATGTAGCACAAACCAAATATAAACCTAAAATAGAATCATAATGTTCTTTTGAAGCTTTGCCATTAACATAGCTTAAATAAATATTTACAAAAAATATACTTAT
>CAYRQZ010000070.1:5027-6432 GCA_964426585.1 uncultured Bacteroidales bacterium
TCGTAAAAGCCTATACTACTGTCTATCAGCAAATTACTATCTTCCCAATTTTGCCAAGTTTGAGGAATGTTATGCCGTAAATAGTGCTGCCTTCCTTCAGAAATCGTTTCGGAAAAATTTTGAAGCCGTGATAATTCAATTTTTAATTGCGAAAAATTACAATAACTAGAATATGATGGATGAATACCAATTATATGAGATCTTGCTTTAATTTTGTCGGTAATATTTTTTATAAATTTATTTCTAATATCAAATTTAATATCATACTCTCCTAAATGTCCCGGGATAAAATAAAATCTTGACTTTACGCCTTTTTTTTCAGCTAAATCCATTAAATAGTCAAAAGTATTGTAAACATCATTCTGCTTTTTAAACTTTATTTTATATACATCTTTAAGAGTTTTAAAAAAGTTTTTTAAACTTTTTCGTTTTACAATATCCCCTCCAAGAGCTTTAAGAATTTTGCCAAAACTGTCATATCTTGCAATTTCATCAATATCATGAGTTAAGAATAAATTGTATTCACGAAGTTTAAAAGAAATTTCAAAGCCAAGTTTTAATAAAATAGAATGTATAAGCTGAATATATTCATTTACAATAGGTCTATCAAAAAAATCAAATTTAACTGACAGGTTTTCTGTTTCTAAAAATCTAGAATGAATGTCATATTTTGCGATAGCAATTTCTTCCCAGCGTGTTAGCATAAAAAACATAGCAGCAAACAAATCATTTTCAAGAAAAACTTCTGAGTTTTCGTTTTTCAAATTCCCATTTCCAAATAAAACAGCAATTTTACTAGCTTGAAAGTCTATATAATTTACAAACTCAACTTTTTGTGGAATTAAAGACTTATTTGTGTAATATTTTTCGGTTTCACTTAATTTTGCAAAAAAATTGTCTGCAATAATCAAACTTTTATCATTTTCAACAATGCGATACGACATTTCCTCATCAAACAATATTTTATAATCACAAGCAAAAATTTCGTTAAATACAAAATCAAAAATATATTTTTTTTCAGCTTGAAAATTATTATAAGCAAATATTGTAATCATAAATTATTAAAAGACAATCTACAAAAATAAAAAAAATGCTGTTAATTTAGTCGAAAAATTGAAAAATGAGCCAGAGATTTAAAAATATAATTACTTAATGGTTTTTATAAGTGCTTTAATTCTAGAAAAAGACAATGTTTTAAAATTTTTCTTTAACCAATTAAAATAAAACTTTATTCGTTTTTTTGGTGAGTGTTCCCAAGTCATTTGGCACGAATAACAAGTTTTATTATCACAAAAGAAAAAATCAGGTTCATTTTAAAGTATCATAATCTCAACTTCAAGAGTTTTTTTCATCGAAGTTAATAATCCGTCTGTATTTCCGATTTTTCCTGTTGCAATAACAGCAT
>CAYRQZ010000070.1:6532-14016 GCA_964426585.1 uncultured Bacteroidales bacterium
TTTTCATTTTCGGATGTTTAATCATCTCATTTACAAAGGCTCCCGCATAAGAAGGAGAATTAGCAACATAAATTATTTCTTTTTGTTTTTTTGTTAATGGCAATGGAAATACCGGCACAAAAGCGTCAGAAATTAAAGTTCCCTCCTCGCCTATTGTTTCGAGAATAGCGTCTAAAACAGTTTTTGCACCGCCATCAACATTTCCTAAGGCTCGCATTGAAACTTTTATATGAAGTAAATCACCCTTTTTAATTCCAATATTTTCAAAATCATGAATTAAATTATCTTTTGTAATAATATTAGTCATTAATTCAATTTATAAATTTATTTTCCTGAAACAACTCTATACAATAAAAACAAAAAGTAAATATAATACAAACTTAGTACTGACGAAAGTATTATCATAAATTCGACCATTCCCAAAGAAAATACTTTTACTAGAGCAAAAATCAATAAAGTCAAAACTAAAAGTCCTATTTGCCAAAACAAGGAAACTCTTTGCCTCTCAAAAACCGACAAACTTATTGATAAAGGGGCACTTACAAACCTAATCATTATAAGCGGAATTAAAATTTTAGCATAATAACCCGCTATTCTCCACTCTTCACCAAAAACAAGAGCAAAAATCCATTCGCCTAAGAAAAATATTACTAATATAATTGGTATTGAAACTAAACTAAGCTTTTTTAAAGTACTTATAAAGACTTCTTTAGCGTGGCCATATTTTTTTAATTGTTCGTGAGCTTCTTTATAATAAACATTTTGCATTGAACTGCCTATTATTGCACTTGGCAAACCTAAAATCCTATTCGATAAAGAATAATAACCAACTTGAGTAATATTATACAAGGCAGAAATCAGCACACTTGTAAGATTTGTTGCAAGCACATTTGCCAGAGTTGCAGGCATAGTATATTTTGGAAAATCATTATAACGTTTTGCAAGGGTTTTCATGTTTTTCCACTTTGTTTTTTTTATAAATAATCTATATTTTATTTTAGCAGAAAGAGGAATTATCGAAAAAGCATAGCCTAAAATTTGACCAATTATTAAACCCATGGGGGTTTTTGAAACTAAACCAAAACCAATTTGACTTGCTGTACGTGAACTCGAACGCAAAATACTTGCTGTTGAAATACTTTTATATAATTTTTCACGTGTGTTGTAATAACTAAGCATATTGTATATTCCCTGCAACAGAACTGTTATAGGTACAAAATATAGCCAAATTTTTATTTGAGAATTATTTAAAACTATTGTAATAGCATCCGCAAAAAAACCAATAAGGATTTGTAGTATAAGCGACAAAACAAAAGCTAAAATAAAACCCAGGCTCATGATATTCCAAGCGTCTTCTTTTCTATCGGGTAAAACTATTGACAATTCGTAACGAAGATTTGCAACACTACCCAGAATTGTGGTAATGGAAACAAAAAGCTCTAAAATTCCAAAATCATCTGGCGAATACAAACGAGTTAAAACAGGCATTAACAACATTGGAATTATTTGAGCTATTAAAGTGCCTTTAAACAAAATGAAAAAGTTCTTCGAAAACTCAGACTTTGGAGAAAGTATTTTGTTTATTTGTTTAAACATATATAAAAAATATTTTACAAAAATAATTAATCATATTCATTAATAGCATTATTTAGAAAAAACTAAAATACATTCTTGGCACATAAGTTTTAAATTCAATTTGTTTATATATTTTTGCAAATAATTATTAACGCAATTATATGAGAATTTGCCATATTAGCACAGCACATCCTCGTTATGATATTAGAATTTTTCACAAGGAATGTACTTCGCTGTCAGAACATTACGAAAATCTTTATTTTATTGTAGCTGATGGCTTAGGCGATGAAATTAAAAACAATATTAAGATTTATGATATAGGCAAACCCAAAGGACGCAAACAAAGATTTCTTAAATTTGGGAAAATTGCTTTAAAAAAAGCTATTGACATAAAAGCGGATATTTATCATTTTCACGACCCTGAGCTTTTACGAATTGCAAAAAAACTTTTAAAAACAAATGCAAAAGTAATTTATGATGCACACGAAGATTTACCAAGGCAAATTTTAAACAAGACTTATATTCTGAAAATTTTCAGAAAGACAATATCAAAATTTATAGAAAATTACGAAAACAAAATTTCTAAAAAACTAAGTGGGGTTATTGCAGCTACACCACATATTAGAGATAGATTCTTAAAAATAAATAAAAACACAATTGACATAAATAATTTTCCAAAACTTGAAGATATTAATTTTTATGCCGACTGGGACAACAGAGAATTTGACCTAGCCTATATTGGAGGAATTTTTAAAACTCGTGGAATAATGGAAACACTTGAGGCTATTGAAGGCACAAATATTTCTTTAATACTTGCAGGTAATTTTTCGCCTGCCGAATTGGAAATAGAATGTAAACAACACCCGGCATGGAAAAATGTTGATTATCGTGGTTTTGTGGATAGAAAAGAAGTTAACGAGATTTTATCCCGAGTAAAAGCAGGAATGGTAATTTTAGAAGCTACGCCTAGTTATATTGTTTCTTTACCTGTAAAAATGTTCGAATACATGGCTGCCGGACTGCCGGTAATTGCGTCTGACTTTCCACTTTGGAAAACTATTGTTCAAAAAAATAATTGCGGGATATGTATAGGCCAAACTAAACCAAAAGAAATTAAAGAAAACATTACTAATCTTCTATCTGACAAAGAAACATTAAAAATAATGGGAAAAAATGGAAGAAAGGCGGTTGAAACTGAATTTAATTGGCAAAGTCAAGAAGAAAAACTTATTGAATTTTATAAAAATATTGTAAAATGAATTCAACAGTTTCAATAATAATACCATGTTATAATGAAGAAGATTATATAAAAGACTGTCTTAATTCTGTTTTAGACTTTAATTATCCAAAAGATAAATTAGAAATTTTTATTGTTGACGGAATGAGTAGCGACAGAACTAGAGAAATTGTTATTTCTGAGTTTTGTAATAATTTTTCGAATATAAAACTTATTAACAACCCAAAACGCACTGCTCCATACGCCTTTAATATTGGAATAAAAAATAGCCATAGCGATTTCATAATCATCATTGGTGCACATGCTAAATACAGTAAGGATTATATTAAAAACCTTATAGAATGGCACAGCAAACTTGAGGCATACAATATTGGTGGGCTTATGAAAACAGAAACTAAAAATATAAACAGAAAAACAAATGCGATAATTAAAGTTTTAAGCAATAAATTTGGTGTAGGTAATGCAAATTTTAGAACGGGAATAAAAGAAGTTGTTGAAGTAGATACAGTGGCATACGGTTGTTATAAAAAAGAATGTTTTGAAGTATTTGGTCTTTTTAATGAAAAGCTCACTAGAAATCAAGATATCGAGTTTAACAAAAGAATTATTAATGGCGGAGGAAAAATTTATCTCGTACCCAATGTCTATTCTACTTATTATGCACGCGAATCATTTAATGGTATTGCACAAAACAATTTCCAAAACGGTTTATGGAATATCCTTACTGTTTGCTATACTAAAGATTTCTCATCGCTATCACTAAGACATTTTGTACCTTTACTTTTTGTTTTGTCTATTCTTTTGCCCTTAATTCCTGCAATATTTTATTGGCAGTTTGCTCTCTTAAGCTTAAGTTCGATAACACTATATTTTATTCTTATATTTTTCATTTCTTTAAAAATAAAAGATAAAAACACTAGCTATTTTAGCTTAATATATACATTTTTAATTCTGCACTTTTCTTATGGGACAGGATCTCTTCTTGGAATTTTTAAACTCCCAATTTTAGCAGCAAAAACTAAATCAAATGACTGATCATATAAAAATACTTAAAACCGAAATATCTAAATACCTCGGTTCTAAAAATATTTATTTCCACAATAAGGGCAGAGTCTCTCTTTATGCAATATTAAAAGCAATGGGAGTTGGCTTGGGTGACGAGGTAATAATACCTGCATATACTTGTGTAGTAGTTCCAAATCCAATAATTTACTTAGGGGCTAAACCAGTTTACATAGAAATTGATAAGGATAACTTATGCATGGATTTAAGTTATTTGGAGCAAAAAATTAATGATAAAACTAAAGTTATTATTTGCCAAAACACTTATGGGCTATCTGCAAACGTGGACAAAATTGTTGAAATTGCAAAAAAACACAATTTATACAGCATTGAAGACTGCACTCATGGTTTCGGTGGAAAATATGAGGGAAAGCCAAATGGGACTTATTGCGATGCCGCTTTTTACTCAATGCAATGGAATAAGCCTTTTTCTAGCGGTATTGGTGGTTTTATGATAATAAATAACGATAATTTGATTGAGAGTATCAATAAAGTTGAAAAGGAAAAGCTAAAAGCAAATTTATCAACTAAACTAAATTTAAAACTTTTATTTTTTGCAAAAAAATATTTCTTAAATCAAACTACATACTGGACATTGCTAAAACTATATAGGTGGCTTAGTAAAAATAATATTGTAACCGGTTCTTCTTCGGGTCAAGAGATTTCTGATATAAAAATTCCAAAAAAGTTTTTTATGGATTATTCGCAAACTCAAGCAAAAGAAGGAGTTAGAAACATTAAAAATCTTAGTGAGCTTTTAAAATTAAGAAAAGAGAATGCTGTTATTTATACCGATTTTTTAAAAAACCATAAAAAAACTTATGTCAAAGAAGACTTATTTGCAAACCATTCTTTTTTAAAATATCCTATTTTTGTTAAAAATAGAGAAAAATTCTTCGAACTTGCACGTAAACATAAAATCGAACTTGGAGACTGGTTTAATTCACCAATACATCCTATTCAGAATAATTTTGAAAAATGGGGAATGTTTCCAGAAAAGTATCCAATTGCTAATTTTGCTTCGAAACATGTGGTCAATATCCCTTGTGACACAAAAAATACCGAAAAAGTTTTAAGTTTTTTAGAAAAATACCTAAACGAAATAATTTAAAAATTATCTATTTGTTAATTGCTTAAGTTTTCGTTTAACTTCTACGAAGCTAGCAAAACCAAATCCTAGAAACATTCCTAAAAACAAAAATACCAATACACTTTTCACTATAGATTTTGATGATTCAAAAACAAAATTTCCTTTAACAATTTTAAAGGCTTCAATTCTACTTAGTTCATTTTCAATATCATTTCTTCTATCATATAGCATAAGCATTTCATTATAAGTATTGCTAATTGATACATTAGAGCTAGAATTGTTTTCAACATTATTTAATATTGCTTGTTGCAGTTTTTCAAGCTTATCAATTTCACGATTTAAATCATCTAAATATGAAGATAGTTTGAATTTTGTATTTTCAATGTATTTCTTAACATAATCCAGGTTATTTAAGTAATAAATAAGTCCATCGCTAATCTCGTTTATATTATTTTTTGAATAAACTTCAAAATTAACAATAACAGCTTGACTTACAGTAGTGTCGAAAATAATTTTCTTAATATTTCCAGCAGCTTCGGCACTAATATTTAATTGATTTGCAACACTGTCATTATTTCCCCTTAAAACATAATGTTTTACTGGTTCAAATAATTCATACACTATCCTACTATTAATTATTGGACTACTAGCAACAATTTTGGTTTTATAAACTTCTTTAGAGAAAAAATAATGAGCAAATCCGCCTAGAATACCTAAAACAGTAAAAGCTAATAACAATATTAAATATTTTTTTACAAAGTTTGTAAAAAATTTTATTAAACTTAAAACACTAATTTCTTGGTTTTGAACATCTTTCATTTTAAATATTTTTTTCAATTAAATAAACATTTCTATCATTTGCTGAACGAGAGATTAGCTCGCCTAGAAAACCCGTTAAAAACAAAAGTGTACCAATAACCATAGACACTAATGCTATGTAGAAAAACGGATTTTCTGTAATTCTTTCAATTCTCATTCCACAATGTACAGCATAAAGTTTTTTAGCTCCCATATAAATACTAAGCCCAAAGCCTACTAAAAAAACGAAACTACCCAAAACTCCAAAAAAGTGCATTGGTCTTTTTCCAAATTTCGAGATAAACATCACCGACATTAAATCTAAAGGACCACGCAAAAAACGCTCTAATCCAAATTTAGTATGCCCATATTTTCTTTCGTGATGAATGACAACTTTTTCGCCGATTTTTTTAAAACCTGCCCACTTTGCTAAAACCGGAATAAACCTATGCATATCACCATATACTTCAATACTTTTTACAACTCTACTCTTATATGCTTTAAGCCCACAATTCATATCATGAAGCTTAATTTTTGTCATTTTTCTAACAACAAAATTGTAGAACTTGCTAGGTATATTTTTTGAAAAAACTGGGTCATGTCTAACTTTTTTCCAACCCGAAACAATATCATAATTTTCTTCAACAATCATTTTATATAATTCGGGCAATTCGTCAGGACTATCTTGTAAATCAGCATCCATTGTAAAAACAACATCGCCTAATGTAGCTTGAAAACCAACTTGCAAAGCTGCTGCCTTGCCATAGTTTCTACGAAATTTAATACCTTTTATTTGCGAATATTTTAATTTTAAAGCTTCGATAATTTCCCACGAATTATCAGTACTGCCATCATCAATAAAAATAATTTCAAAAGATTTATTCTCATTTTTGACCACACGTATTATCCATTCCGATAACTCAACTAAAGATTCTGCCTCATTTAAAAGCGGGATAACAATTGATATATCTAAGTTTTCATTATTCATTGTCGACTCCTCTCATTGCTTCGGAATAAGCATCAGGGTTTTTCTTTGTAAAAATTGAACTTATTAAAGCAATAAAAAATCCTTGTAAAAAAGTCATTAACGTAGTAGTAATAGATATACTAATGGGAGTAAAAATATAATTTTTAAGAAAACTAACTGAAGAATTAATTTGCGATTCCGTCAAATCTGTATCAAACATATTTATTTCAGCTTCATTTAGCATTTTAGCAATTTGTTCAGGAGCAATAAACTTATAAAACAAAAATGTGTAAATAAACCTTATAAACGAACTTACCAAAAGTATTAATAATGTTCCGCCTAACATTTTAGAATATGTTATAAATCCATCATAAAAATTATTTCGATAGTACTTTTGCACTAAAACTATACAAAAGATAAAAATTAAACTATTTAACAAATCGAGCCATTTAATTTTATTGAGGTCAAATACATAAGATAAGGCAGATATAAGAATAATTACTAAACTTAATATAGCCCCTAACCTTAAAATTGTTTTTAATTTTTTATTCATGATAGTATTTTCAAATTATTTTCAAAGATATTTAGTTTTTTTTAATTTTTACAAATCTTTATTTGTTTTTCAATAAAAATTAGTATTTTTGCAACGGGTAAGTCTTATACGACCAGCTCCTATTGAACTCCCCCAGGTCAGGAATGAAGCAAGGGTAAATGGTTGTAGCGGTGCGATATAAGTAGCTTACCCTTTTTTTATT
>CAYRQZ010000071.1:0-13831 GCA_964426585.1 uncultured Bacteroidales bacterium
ATAATATTACTCAATAATTATTGTTACAGGCTGTTTTACGTTTTTGCCAATATCAACAATATATTCTAAATATTTTCCTTTTAACAACTTTGCCTTTTTCCATAAAATTGAAACCCCCTTAATAGTGCCACTGCCATAAGTTACGCCACCATCTAAACCATTTTGAATCATTTTTTCAACTTCTGGAATAGTAATAATAACATTATTAACAGCAATTAATGCATTATTCATATCGCAAAGATTATTACCTCGCCCCTTACAGATTAAATATTTTAAACTACCATCTTCATAGGTTTGAAAAAAAATAAAATGATACCTAATACTCCCATTTGCATGAATTTTTCCGCCTTTTTTAACAATATGAACAGGTCCTGCGAATGATATAGAAAAACTAATAACAATTACTATTATTACCGAAAAAATCTTTTGACAAATTTTCATAAGCTTTAATTTTAAAAATTTATATCTAAACTTTGCATTAATAACGATAAAAATATTTAATGAAATTTATAATTGAATTTTTCATAAAAATTTTAAATAGAGAGCATAAAATTGACAAGACTTTTGACAAATATACAAAATAAAAATGATTAGAGTGTTAAAACTTAGAAAGATTTTTTATATAAAAAACAAAAAAACATAATGCTATGCTATTTTAAAACTATGCAGTTACTTAATGATTAGGATAAGTGATTATAGTTTTCACAACGTATGCTTCGGGGTATTTCCCTTTAATTTTATTCAATAGTTTTACTGCATCAAAACGATTTGTAAAATCACCTACTAAAACTTCGAAATTAGGTTCAACAAAATTCAAATAAGCCTTTTCTCCATCTTGATTAAAACCGACTTTAATAGCATTAGCTTGTGAGCGGGCGTCTTTATGGTTTTGAGCATAAATTTTAACTCTATAACCATAAAAACCTTTACGTTTTTTATTCAAACCTACACAAGTTTTCATAAAATCCTCTAATTGAGAAGATTGAGAAATCGTTATTTTTGAATTATATGCTTGCTTATTAAAATATGCAATATCTACAGGTGAAATATTTTGAGCATTTAAGAATATTGTAAAAGAAAATAAACCTAATATTGATAGTAAAAATGTTTTCATACTCAACTTTTTTGTAAAGATAATACTTTTTAATATTTATCAAAACTTTGTTTGTGGTCAATTTTAATTTTTTTACTAATACCAAATTTAGCAACAGTGATATTACCATCAATTTTTAATTCGGGATTGCGTCTTTGAAGTTCGCTAACTAAGTAAATTATATTAGTTAAAGTTTCTTTTGTGTTAAGTTCAAATGAAAATGGATAAGTTTGTTTAGAATTTTTTAAAATTTTAATCTTTTTTAACTTCTTCACTTTCCCAACGTTTTTACTATTTACGATTAAATCAAGATTCAAATTTCTAACATTAAAACTAAAATTATTTGGATTTTCGATAGGTATATACACATTTAACCTTACAGCTTTCATGTTAAGTTCTTCAATCTCAAACTTTTCTGGGTTGCCCACATTTAATTTATTAAATGCACATGAGGTAAGTAATATTGAAATTAAACTAAGTATAAAAATATTTTTTTTCATTTTGTAAAGTTAAAACTATATAATTTCATTTGCAAAATTAACAAAATCTATACCGTTAAAATTTCCGCTACTCATCATTAAGATATTTGCGTTTTTGAAATTTTGCGACAATAAAAACTTTTTCAACGATTCAGTATCGGTAAAAATCATTACATTATTTCCGAAACAATCTTTAACATATTCTTCTTTTAGCGGAGGTAATTTTTTATGTTTCAAAACTTCGTGGTTGTAATATACAATAGCAAGTTCGGCTTCGTCCATAGTATTTTTATATTGAGGTATAAAATTATATTGTAAGCTACTAAAAGTGTGAAGTTCGATACAAGCTATCAGTTTACGTTTGGGATTTTTATATTTAATTGCATTAATTGTAGCCTTTAATTTTGAAGGAGCATGAGCAAAATCTAAATAAAAAGAAGAATTTTCATTTTCTTTAATTAGTTGTAATCTTTTTGCAGCACCTTCAAAAGATTGAATTGCTGTCCAAAAAAGAACTTTGTCTATACCTAATTCATTACAAACCAAAAAAGCAGCATTAACATTTTGCATATTATGTTCACCAAAAACACTCATAGTAAAAGGTTGATTATCGACTTTCACAATGGTTTTTCCGTCATTAGTAATATTATAACTATATGCTTTATAAGGGTAATTTTCAATATTATTCTGTTTAACCAATTTTTTTAGTATTTCATCATCAGCAAACCAAAAAAGTTTTCCATTTTTTTGAATAGATTTTATAAAAATGTCAAATTGTTCGACATACATATCAAAATTAGGAAAAACATTTATATGATCCCAAGCAATACCAGTTAACACAGCAATATCAGGCTTATACCAGTGAAATTTTGGTGTTAAATCAATAGGTGAAGAAAGATATTCATCGCCTTCAAAAATAGCAATGGGATTTTTTTCTTCGAGATTAACCATTGTTTCAAATCCTTTAATATTAGCCCCAACCATATAATCAAAACCTAGTCCTGCAAATCTCAGAACGTGCATAACCATCGAAGTTATTGTAGTTTTGCCATGGCTACCGCCAATAACCACACGTTTTTTTGTTTTTGTTTGTTCAAATAAATATTCAGGATATGAAAAAATTTTTAGCCCAAGTTCTTGAGCTCGTAAAAGTTCGGGGTTGTCGACTCGGGCGTGCATTCCTAAAATAATAATATCTAAATCAGAATTAATTTTATCGGGAAACCAGCCATATTCTTTTGGCAAAAGTCCATATTTTTTTAATCTCGACAATGAAGGTTCAAAAATTTCGTCATCAGAACCTGAAACTTGATAAGACTTTTTATGCAAGGCAATAGCTAGATTGTGCATAGCAGCACCACCAATAGCAATAAAATGGACTCTCATAATTTGTAATTATTTTTGTTAAGATAAATTTTGCTCTATATAATCGATAATGGAATGTATAATTTTAATGTGAATTTCTTGAATTCTATCAGAATATCCATAATAAGGAACTCGAATTTCTATATCGCATAAATCTTTAATTTTTCCTCCATCTTTCCCTGTAAGTGCGACAACTTTCATTCCTATTTTTTTGGCTACAATAATTGCTTGTACAATATTTGTTGAATTTCCACTTGTACTAATTGCTAGAAGAACATCATTTTTATGTCCAAGAGCTTCTATAAATCTAGAAAATATATAATCGAAACCGTAATCATTACCAACACAGGTAATATGTGATGGGTCGCAAATTGCAATGGCTGGTAAAGCTCTTCTATCCTCTTTGAATCTACCACTTAATTCTTCGGCAAAGTGCATGGCATCACTCATAGAACCACCATTACCACAAGAAATAATTTTAGCACCAGCATTTATACTAGTAAGCATAAGTTTTGCGGCAGATTCTATATTCTCGAAATTTTTTTTATTAGCAATAAACTCATTTAAAAGTTTAGCTGAGTCTAAAAAATTATTTTGTATCATTGTTTTTGTTTAATATTTTTCAAAATTACATTAAGCTATGCATTTTACAAAATAAAATTATTAAACAAAAATTGTTAACTTCTAATTCATTAAAAAAATTATCCTTTAAAACCAACTGCTACATGAGAACCATCACAAAAAGGTTTATTTTTAGAATGTCCGCATCTACAAATATATTTTTTTTCATTAACTTTTAAAATATTGCCGTTAGCATCTCTTAAATTCACATTTTCAGGAACTAATAATGGACCATTTTCAATCACTGTGATTTCTGGTTTTTCAACAATTTTATTTTCCATAATTTCATCTTTTTTATCAGTATTATAATACCATGTCAACGCATTAGTAGGGCAAGCATCAACAGTTTCGATAATTTCATTAGTACTAGCAGCATTAATTTTTACCCAAGGACGCTCGTTAGGTTTAAAAACTTTTGGCAGTCTTTTAAAACACACAGTTGCGTGAATACATTCATCAGGTTGCCAAACTACAGTAATTTCGCCATTGGTATATTTTCTTATAACTTTTTCGGACATAATAATTTCAAATATTATAAAAAATAACAGAGAGAAATTGATTTTGTTGTAAAAATAAAAAAAAAACTAATAAAACTACTTTTAATACTTGTTTTTATGATTTATTTTCTTTAATTTTGAAAATAATAAAATTGCATTATTAACTTAGCTTATGCTTAATAAAAATAACATAGTTTGCAAGCTGAAGTTAGAAATACATTTTTTATAAATAACATTAAAAAATTTTAGCATGGGTTATATTCAATTTGAAAAAAAGAAACTAATAAATTTAGAATATTCTCTTAATAGGGAATTACTTCGTACAAACAGAGCAGGAACTTATGCAAGCAGCACTATAATAGGCTGTAATACACGAAAATATCATGGATTATTAGTTTGTCCTATGGAAGATATTGACAATGAAAATCATGTTCTACTTTCGGCTCTTGATGTTTCAATAATTCAAAATGATGCTATATTTAATTTTGGAGTAAGAAAATACCCCGGCAATGTTTATGAGCCTAAAGGGCATAAATATGTTAGAGATTTTTATATAGATGTTGTTCCGAAACTTATCTGGAGAGTTGGAGGTGTATTTTTGCAAATGGAAAGAATTTTAACCGAAGACGACAGAATTATTATTAAGTATACTTTACTCGAAGCACATTCAGACACAAAAATTAGACTAAAACCTTTTTTAGCTTTCCGAAATGTTCATAAACTCAGCAAAGCTAACATGTTTGTAAATACAAAATACACAGCTATTGACAACGGAATAAAGCTAAAAATGTATGATGCTTATAAATTTCTACATTTGCAACTAAACAAAAAAAACAACTATGTTCACGTACCCGATTGGTATTATAACATTGAGTATCAAGAAGAACAAAACCGCGGCTACGACTATCAAGAAGACCTATATGTCCCGGGATTTTTTGAAACAGAAATTAAAACTGGAGAATCTGTTATTTTTTCGGCTGGGCTCGAAGAAGTAAAATCTAGTGATTTAGAAAAAAAATATAAAGCAGAATTAAAAAAGCGTTTACCCCGAACAAATTATAGAGAATGTTTAGAAAGCGCAGCCCTGCAATTTATTTATAAAAGAGGTGGTAAAACTGAAATAATTGCAGGTTACCCATGGTTTGGAAGATGGGGTAGAGATACTTTTATTGCACTTCCTGGATTGACCTTATACAGAAACGACATTAAAACCTGTAAAGATGTTATTGATACAATGACTGCCGAGTTAAAAGATGGACTTTTCCCAAATATTGGCGCAGGTAGTTCTTCAGCTTTAAATTCTGTTGATGCTCCATTATGGTTTTTCTGGACTCTGCAAGAATATTTAAAATTTACAGGCGACAAAGAAAAAATTTGGAAAGATTATGGTGCTAAAATAAAAAATATTCTTAAGAATTATAGAGATGGAACTTTGTTTGGAATAAAGATGCACGATAACGGCTTAATTTGGGCTGGCGAAACAGGAAAAGCACTTACATGGATGGATGCTGTTGTTGCAGGAAAACCTGTTACACCAAGACATGGATTTGCTGTTGAAATTAACGCCTTGTGGTATAATGCTCTTAAATTTAGTTTAGACCTAGCAAAACACAATAAAGACGAAGACTTTATTTCAGAATGGGGACATATTCCCGAAATAACTCAGCTCTGGTTTTTACAATATTTCTGGGACGAGAATAGACAATACTTGGCTGACTGCGTAAATTATGACTATTCAGACTGGTCGGTTAGACCTAACCAAGTTTTCGCTTGTTCATTACCTTATTCTCCTTTATCAGAAAATCAAAAACAAAAAATTTTAGAAAAAGTTAGAAAAGAGCTTTTAACACCAAAAGGATTAAGAACCTTATGTCCACATCACATTTCATACAAAGGTGTTTACGATGGTAATCAAGAAGAAAGAGACTCAGCCTATCATCAAGGAACAGCTTGGCCTTGGCTATTAGGTCATTTTTGCGAAGCCTGGTTACAAGTTCATGATAAAAGTGGATTATCTCTTGTTGAAAAATTATATTTTAATTTTGAAGAAGATATGACTGTGCAAGGCATCGGTACAATTTCCGAAATTTATGACGGAGATCCACCAAATCAAGCACGCGGGGCAATTGCTCAAGCTTGGAGCGTTGCCGAATTATTGAGAATTGCAAACATGATAGATAAATACAAAAACGATAAATAAACATGAAAGTACTAATGTTCGGCTGGGAATTTCCCCCACATATTACTGGAGGTCTTGGAACTGCCTGCTACGGGCTTACAAAAGGCTTAGCGCATTTTGGTACAGACGTGATATTTGTCGTTCCAAAATCTTATGGGGACGAAGACAAAAGCTTTGTTAAAATCCTCGACGCTGGCAATGTTGATATTACAGAACGGAAAACCGAAGAAACTCAATTTTGGGAAAATTTTAAATATATTGAAGTTGGCTCTAACCTTATCCCTTACATGGACCCCGAAGAATTTGAAAAAATTTTTGAAAATAAAATATTCTCACATACCGAATTTAAAGAAACAGTATTTTCTACAAATTTTAAATTTTCGGGGAGCTATGGCAAAAATCTTTACGAAGAGGTTGCTCGTTATGCTTTAATAGCAGCGTATATTGGAAGCACAAATCAATTTGATGTTATTCATGCTCATGATTGGCTTACTTATCCTGCTGGCATAGCGGCAAAAAAAGTTTCAGGAAAACCTCTTGTCGTTCATACTCACGCTACCGAGTTTGATCGTAGCGGCGAACATATAAACCAAAGAGTTTATGATATAGAAAGAGAAGGCATGCTAGCTGCCGATAAAGTAGTGGCGGTTAGCAATCTAACCAGAAAAATTATTATTGAAAGATACGGCATTAACCCAGACAAAGTTGTTACTGTGCACAATTCAGTAGAACCGATTACTTTACCCGATGATTTTAAACTTGACAAAGGATTTCCGGAAAAAATTGTTACTTTTTTAGGAAGAGTAACTTTTCAAAAAGGACCTGATTATTTTATAGAAGCAGCAAAAAAAGTTATCGACAAAGATCCTAATGTACGATTTGTTATGGCTGGAAGTGGAGACATGCTTAATAAAATGATTAAACGAGTAGCTAAACTAAATATTGCCACAAAATTTCACTTTGCTGGTTTTTTGAAGGGTAACGAGGTTTATGAAATGTTTTCACTTAGTGATGTATATGTTATGCCCTCTGTTAGCGAACCTTTCGGAATATCGCCTTTAGAAGCAATGATGTCTGATGTGCCTGTAATTATTTCAAAACAGTCGGGAGTATCCGAAGTATTAAAACATGCACTAAAAGTTGATTTCTGGGATATAGATGATTTGGCTGACGCTATTTACGGAATGTTGCACTACCCTGCTTTAGCAAAAATGTTTATCAAATATGGTAAAATCGAAGTTGAAAACTTAAGGTGGGAAAATTCTGCTTTTAAACTTAGAGAAGTATATAAAGAACTAATAAAATAAATTTTAATAACTAAAAAACTCAAATAATGCGTACAATTTGCTTTTATTTTCAAGTTCATCAACCTTTTAGGTTAAAAAGATACAAATTTTTTGACATCGGCAATGACCATTATTATTATAATGATTTTGATAATCGAAGCATAATGCGTAAGGTTGCTGAAAAATGCTATTTACCGGCTAATCAAGTGTTTTTAGATTTAATTAAAGAATATGGCGATAGGTTTAAAATTGCCTATTCAATTTCTGGTGTGGCTATCGATCAATTTGAAAAATATGCACCCGAAGTTATCGAAAGTTTTAAAAGACTTGTTGAAACAGGAAATGTAGAAATACTAAGCGAAACATATTCGCATTCATTATCTTCATTGAAGAATAAAGATGAATTTGAATATCAAGTAAATATGCATAGAAAAAAGGTCAAAGAACATTTTGGTGTTGAGCCGAAAGTTTTTAGAAATACCGAGTTAATTTATTCCGACCAGATTGGCGAGATGGTTGCTAATATGGGATTTAAAGGTATGATTACTGAGGGTGCAAAACATATTTTAGGTTGGAAAAGTCCAAATTATTTATATTGCAACACTATCAATCCCAAATTAAAACTTTTATTAAAAAACTTTAAACTTTCCGATGACATAGCTTTTCGTTTTTCTAATCATGCATGGGACGAATTTCCATTAACAACCGAAAAGTTTGTGTCTTGGCTAAATTCAATAGACCCCAAAGAGGAAATGGTAAATCTATTTATGGATTACGAAACTTTTGGCGAGCATCAATGGAAAGAAACAGGTATTTTTGAGTTTTTAAAGGCTTTACCTAATGCAGTTTTCAGATATTCAAATTTTAATTTTTCTACTCCTAGTCAGATTATTGAAGCTACAGAACCAGTAGCTCAAATACACGTGCCTCACCCAATTTCGTGGGCTGACGAAGAACGCGACCTAACTGCTTGGTTAGGCAACGAACTGCAAGATGAGGCTTTTGACAATTTGTATAAACTTTACGATAGAGTGAAAGAAGTTAATCAAGAAGATATTTGGAAAGATTGGCTCTATTTACAAACAAGTGACCATTTTTACTATATGTGTACAAAATGGTTTTCTGACGGTGATGTTCATAAGTATTTTAATCCATACGAATCTCCTTATGAAGCCTTTGTTAACTACATGAACGTTTTAAGCGATTTTATTATAAGATTAGAATCTTATAAATAGAAATAAATTATCTTAAATTAAAAATGTAGATAGCTTTAAAAAAGTTCTACACCTTTATATTTTAAAATATTATTCTATAGGAGCTTCCGAATTTCCTTGTGGAGCTTGTTGTTGAAGTGGTTGTTCTGTTTTCATGACTTGTTTTTCCTTTTTTACTGGAATAGAAAAACTAGCTAACAAACAAAAAACTACCAAGCCAATAGCTAAAGTCCAAGTAGCTTTTTCTAAAAAGTCAGCTGTTTTTTTAACACCCATCACTTGATTACCTTGTCCAAAACTAGAAGACAAACCCCCACCTTTACTATTTTGTACTAAAACTATTAATACTAAAAGAACAGCACAAATAACAATCATTATTGAGAAAAAGATATACATAATTAATTAGTTTTATTTTTTATTAATTCATTAATTTTTTCAATTTGCCCGGCAAAGTAAATACTTTTTTCGGGATATTTCAAACATAATTTTTCATAAGTTAAAATTGCTTTATCAAAATGCCCTTGACCTATATAAATTTTTGCTAATGTTTCGCTAAAAAGCTCTTCATCAGGATAATATAAGGATTTCATTGCAGCAGAAGTATCGGAAACAAAATTTTTATCCGGGACTATCCTCGGATTTTCAGATATAAACTTATCTATTAGTTTTGTTTTAGTCGAATTATTTTTTTCTATTTCTTTGTGATTACCTTCTTTTTTTTCTGAAATTTCAAAAATATCTTCGTTTGTTTTTATGTCAGAAATTACAGGTTTTTCAATTTCAAAATCAAAATCTAAAATTAAAGTTTCAATTTTTCGCGAATTTTGCTCAAATTCTTCAAGCTTTTCTTGAACAAATTCTTTTTCTACCAGGTCTGTTAAATTATTATCAAAATTTTGATTTGGTTTCTCGTCAATTTTTACTTTTTCAGTTATTCCAAGCTCCTGCAAACGAGTTTCAATTATTAACTTTAGCTTTTCTGCATCTGACAAATTTTCGTTATCGAATTTCTGATTTCCTTCGAGATTAAATTCTTCCGAATTATTTTTCAAATTAATTTCAGCATTAAAATTATCAAGTTCAATTATTTTATTATCTTCAATATCGACATTTATTTGATTTTTTTCTAGTTCAACATGCGGAATGTTTGGCAAAACAATTTTTGGAAGAGATTTTTTTTCAACTTTATTTACAAATTGTGTTTCGGGTTTTAAATTTTCACTTACGGGGGCTGGATTGTTCTCGGGTATCTCGGGTAAAATTAAAATAGGAAGGTCTTTGGTTAAATTTGCAGTTTCACTTATTATATTAGCTTTTTCATTAAAATTAATGCTATCATTTATATCAGTCTCTAGCTTTTCTTGTTTTATTAAATTAGCAAGATGTTTTCTATCGGAGACAAAAACTGAATTTAATCTCAATTTGCTTGCAAATCTAACATCTTCTAATACGCTTAAATTTTTGACATATAATATTCTAGCGGTTTGAAAATAATGAAATTCGTCAATTAATGTTTCTATTTCACTTAAACTTAGTTTATTAAGCAAAGAGAAATCACCACAATATTCTATAAATTTATCCTTATTCATTTTACCAATTTGCGACAGCCCTATTAAAAACATCAGTTACAAGCTCTTCCGAAATTTTTTGAATAAGTTCTCCTTCAATAGACGAAAGGTTGATAGTGCTTTCAAAGTCGGAATATCTTGTAAAATTTGATTCAAAACTTTTTGAAGTTTCTTTAGTATTTGTGAATTTTACTCTAACAGTAATTGACAATCGATTTAAAGCAGCCGTTTCATTTCCCTGGAAGGCTTGTGCAGTTACAGAATAATTTGTAATAGCCCCATCAAAACTAATATCACCATCATAAGTAACCATGTCGAGGTTAGTTTGAGAAATAAATTTATCTTTTAAAGCTTCGGTAAAAACAGAACTCAAGTTCGGTTGTACCATAGAAGCTTGGTTTGGGAAGAAATTGACTTGAATAGTTTTAATATCCGCAGAGATATCCGCACCTGTGAACGAATATCCGCCAACACAAGAATATAATCCTGATAAAATCAGGATTGAAAAAATAACAATTAATTGTTTTTGTTTTTTCATTTACTTATTAATTTGATATTCTTTAATTTTTCTATACAAAGTTCTTTCAGAAATTCCCAATTCTTGCGCTGCAAGTTTTCGTTTATTATTATTTTTTTCTAATGCTTTAATAATTAATTCACGTTCTTGCTCCGACAATGATAAAACTTCTTCAACGACTTCGCCATGTTCTTCATGAACTTCGTGTCTATTTTGAATAGTATCACTATGTAAAATTTTATTTACAGGATTAATTCTAACTTCGTCGTTGTAATTATCAAAGATATCGTCATTATAATTATTAAGTTTGACGTTAGGATTTTGTTTAATAATATCATTTACTAATAATTTAAGTTCGTTCATATCTTTTTTCATATCAAACAAAACTTGATACAATATTTCACGTTCAGAGGCAAAGCTATCAAAATTTTCTTTTCTAGACAATACCGGTAGGTTTGAGACTTCAGCACCTCCCAAGTATGATTTTAACATTTCAGCAGAAATAAACCTTTTTTCTTCGATAATAGAAATTTGTTCAGTGATATTTTTCAATTGTCGAATATTACCTGGCCATCTATATAAATTAAGAACATGAATAGCTTCTTCGGATAGTTTAATTGCTGGCATATTATATCTTTCGGAAAAATCATTAGCAAATTTTTTAAAAAGTAAATAAATATCTTCATTTCTACTTCGTAATGGAGGCATAAAAATTGGTACAGTATTTAATCTGTAATATAAATCTTCTCGAAATTTTCCGTCTGCCACTCTCTGTTGCAAATCGACATTAGTTGCAGCTACAACTCTAACATTAGTTTTTTCGGGTTTAGAAGAGCCTACTTTAATAAATTCGCCTGTTTCAAGAACTCTCAACAAGCGGACTTGGGTTGCTAGCGGAAGTTCTGCAACTTCATCAAGAAAGATGGTGCCTTTATCGGCTTCTTCAAAATATCCTTTTCTGTCGCTATGAGCAGAAGTGAAAGAGCCTTTAACATGTCCAAATAGTTCGGAGTCAATTGTACCTTCAGGTATTGCACCACAGTTAACGGCAATAAAATTATTATGTTTTCTTTTACTTTGGAAATGAATTATTTGAGGGATTCTCTCTTTACCTACTCCACTTTCACCGGTAATTAGAACAGACAAATCGGTTGGAGCGACCTGAATAGCTATGTCTAAGGCTCTATTTAAACCGTTTGAATTTCCGATGATTTCAAATCTTTGTTTTATAGCTTGCAAATCCATTTTATAAATAAATTTAGAAATTGCAAATATAATAAAAATAAGTTATGACAAAATGTCAGCGAGAATTATTTTTGTGCAGCATAAGCAATAATATCTTTGGCTTCGATAATAGGTCCGCAAAGAATAACTAATCTTTCAATAACATTTCTAAATTCCCGAATATTTCCTGTCCAATTAATTTTTTCCAATTCAATTAAAGCTTGTTTTGAAATTGTTTTCAGAGGCACTCCTTGTTCATTACACGAAATCTCGATAAAATATTCTGCTAAAAGAGGAATATCTTCTATTCTATCGTTAAGGGAAGGGACATGAATTAAAATAACGCTAAGTCTATGATACAAGTCTTCTCTAAAATTAGAATTTTCAATTTCTTTGGCTAAGTTTTTATTTGTTGCTGCAATAACTCTAACATTTACATTAATATCTTTATCAGAGCCTACTCTTGTAATTTTATTTTCTTGCAAAGCTCGCAATACTTTTGCTTGAGCCGAAAGGCTCATATCACCAATCTCATCGAGGAAGATTGTTCCTCCATCGGCTTGCTCAAACTTCCCTTTCCTTTGTTTTATCGCAGAAGTAAAAGCACCTTTTTCGTGTCCAAACAATTCACTTTCGATAAGTTCAGAAGGTATGGCAGCACAATTAACTTCAACAAATGGAGATTGAGCTCTATTACTTTTTTCGTGTAGCCACCTTGCTACTACTTCTTTACCCGTACCATTTTGCCCAGTAATCAACACTCTTGCATCGGTTGGGGCGACCTTGTCTATCATACTTTTAACTTTTAAAATAGCTTCCGCCTCTCCAATCATTTGATATTTTTGGTTTACTTTTTTCTTTAATGTTTTAGTTTCCAATATAAGATTTGACTTGTCTAAAGCATTTCGTAAAGTAATCATTATGCGGTTTAGGTCTAAAGGTTTACTAATAAAATCGAAGGCACCCTTTTTTATAGCTTCGACTGCTGTTTCGATTGTACCATGTCCAGAAATCATAACAACAGGTACTTCAGGAATGTTTTCATGCAAAATCTCTAACACTTCAATACCATCCATCTGTGGCATTTTAATATCGCAAAAAATTAAATCATAAGTATTATCTTCTGTCAATTTTATTCCTGCTAGCCCATCTTCGGCTAAATCAACACTATGATTTTCAAAACTTAAAATATCTTTTAAAGTGTTACGAATTGCTCTTTCATCGTCAATAATTAAAATTTTTGCCATATTAAAAACATTTATTTTTGTGCAAATTTAATTAATTTAAAAACTTATATTTCAATTTTTTAAAGTTTTAATAATTAAATCATAACTAAAGATTAAAAGTTAAATTAGTTGAAACAAAAATATAAAGTAATTTATTAAGAATGCTTTTGCAATAGAATACTTTTAAAGCATAGAATTATTTTTTAGTATACTAGTTTATTCAAATTATTTTAATGTATTTTTACATTCAAAAAAATAAACATTTTTAAATGACAAAAACCAATAAAACAAACTTGTCTGACGATGTTGAGCTTATAAAAGAGTATAAGCATACAAAAAACAAGGAGATTGTTGGCGAATTATTTAAAAGGTATTCAGGGTTTTGCTTTACAATTTGTATAAAATACTACAAAAATAAACAACAAGCCGAAGACGCTGTACTTACTATCTTTAGTGAACTAATTGATAAATTATTAATTCACGAAGTTTCTAATTTTAAATCTTGGTTGCACACAGTAACTAGAAATCATTGTTTATTAAACTTTCGCGAACAAAAACAAGA
>CAYRQZ010000072.1:0-13778 GCA_964426585.1 uncultured Bacteroidales bacterium
TCGTACACCCCTATATTAATATTTTCTTGTTCAAGTTGGTTTGCAATTTTTATTGCTGTATTCCCTGTTGTGCCTATGGTTAAAATAGCAATATTATTTCCGTTATATAATTCAATACCTTTACCGATTTCAATTTCGTTAAAGATAATTTCGGATTTTGCATTTGAGGATTTTCCTCGGGGATATCTTAAAACGGCTGGAAATTTATGTTTTTCTAATTGGAGTGTAAACATTAAATTTCTAAGTTGAAATTCATCTCGTGGTGCTGCAATTACAAGGTTAGGTACGCAACGCATATACGACAGGTCGTAAGCACCGTGGTGTGTAGCTCCATCGTTTCCTACTAAACCGCCTCTGTCGAGAAAAAAGATAACTTTTAAATTTTGTAAAGCCACATCATGAATTACTTGGTCGTAAGCTCTTTGCATAAAAGAGCTATAAATATTGCAGAAAGGGAGCATTCCTTTGATAGCTAGTCCTGCTGAGAAAGTAACAGCATGTTGCTCAGAAATTCCTACGTCAAAACATCTTTCGGGAAATGCTTCGAGCATTTTTCCTAGCGAAGACCCACTTAGCATTGCAGGGGTTATCGCACAAATTTTCGGATTATTTTTTGCAAGTTCAACAATGGCATCTCCAAAAATATCCTGAAATCTTTGTGGCTCGTTAGCGCAAGGGTCGGGGTCGGTTATTTTACCTGTAGAAACATCAAATTTACCAGGTGCTGCGTGCCATAATGTTTGATTTTCTTCGGCAGCCTTAAAACCCTTTCCTTTTTTCGTAATTATATGTAAAAGTTTAGGACCAGGAATGTCTTTAATATCTTGAAAAAGTTTAGTAAGCAAAACGACATCATGCCCATCTATCGGACCAAAATATCGAATATTTAAAGATTCAAATAAGTTGCTATTTTTAAGAATAATTGATTTTAAAGCATTGTCAATTTTTTGTGTAAATCCTTGAAAATTAGGGGCAAATTTATTAATCCTGCCTAAAAATTTCCAAACATCATCTTTAACTTTGTTATAAGTCTTTGAGGTTGCAATATCGGTCAAATATTCTTTAAGAGCTCCTCTGTTTTCGTCTATTGCAATTTTGTTATCATTTAAAATAATAAGTACATTTTCGCCAGAGGCTGCCATGTTGTTTAAACCTTCAAATGCAATTCCTCCTGTGAGCGAACCGTCTCCTATAATTGCCACAGTATTTATTTTTTCTCCTTGTAATTTTGCTGCTTTGGCAATTCCTAAGGCTGCTGAAATGCTTGTTGAAGAATGTCCAACTCCAAAAGCATCGTATTCACTTTCATTAGGACTTGGAAAACCACTAATTCCTTTGTATGTACGATTAGTATGAAATGAATCGCGACGCCCCGTTAAAATTTTATGCCCATAAGCCTGATGCCCAACATCCCAGACTAACTTATCAATAGGCGTATTATATGAATAATGCAAAGCAACGGTTAATTCAACAACGCCTAAACTTGCACCAAAATGACCAGGGTTTTTTGAGGCTGATTCTATTATGAAACATCGTAACTCTTCACAAACATTTGATAACTCTTTTAAATTAAGTTTTCTTAAATCTGCTGGAGAATTAATGTTCTTTAATAATTTATATTTATTAAGGTCTATCATAATTTGAAATGCAAAGTTAAATATTTAATATTAAAAATAAAATTACTTAATACTTTTGTAAAATTTAAAATTAACAAGTCATTGTAGATAAAATTTAAAATGAATTATGTTTATATGTTTTAAGTTTATTACATTTGTATAAATAAAAAATTAATTTTTATGAAAAATTTATTTAATAAACAAGTATTTATTTTAATAGTGGCTTCAAGTATTGTGTTTTCATGCGTACCTGCACGCCAATTTGAGGATGTTAAGGCTCTAAAAGAAAAGTATCAAAATGAAAGAGATGAATTAAAAAAAGAAAATGAAAAACTTACTACTTCAAACAATGAGCTACAGTCATTATATGATAAGTTGAAAGTTGATAGCAGAGCATTAGAAACCGACACTTTAATTAAAGGTAATGCTTATAGAACTTTGACAGTTCAATACGATAAGATTAATGATTTGTATTCACAATTATTAGCAAATCAGGAAAAACTTCGTCAAGGAGCCGATGCTGATGCCCAAAAAGCTATGGCTTTATTACAGCAAACGCGAGAAGAGTTACAACGTAAAGAAGATGAGTTACGAAACTTAGAAGCTCGACTAAACCAAGAAAGAGCAAGTTTAGATGCTATGCGAATTCAAAGCGAGCTTAAAGAAAACGAATTAGCAGAGCAAAATGCAAAAGTGAAAGAATTGCAAGCTCGTTTAGATGCTCAAGATTCTGTTATGAACGCACTACGCAAAAAAGTATCAGACGCACTAGTAGGATTTGAAGGTAATGGGCTTACTGTTACTCAACGCGATGGGAAAGTTTATGTCTCATTAGACGAACAATTATTGTTTAAATCTGGAAAATGGGACGTAGACACAAAAGGCGTTCAGGCTTTACAAAAATTAGCAGCTGTCTTAGAAAATAATCCCGACATAAATATTATGATAGAAGGACATACCGATGAACTTGCATATAGTGGAAATGGAAATATTCAAGATAATTGGGATTTAAGCGTTAAAAGAGCTACTGCTATTGTTAAAATATTACTCGGAAACTCAAAAATTGACCCCATAAGATTAACAGCAGCAGGAAGATCTTCTTTCTTACCCATAGATACTGCTAAAACTCCCGAAGCAAGAGCAAAAAATCGTAGAACAGAAATTATTCTTACACCAAACCTTGATGAGCTTTATAAAATTATGAATAATAGATAAAATTCTTGTTAGATTTTTTTTAATCAAAGAGCTTAATTATGTATAGAATTAAGCTCTTTTTTTATTAATACTTTCAAAAAAAAGAAAAAATATTTATAGGTTTATTATTTATAGTATATTTTTGATTATATTTGTTGTTTAAATCTATCATTATGAAAAAGTTTTTACTTATTATCTTTACAATTGGCTTGACGTTTTCTTTAAATGCTCAAGGACTTAAATATGGTCCAATTGCAGGGGCAACAGTTTCAAAAATCATTGAAAAATCCGACTTAGGATACGATTTTAAAAAATCAAATAAATACGGATACCAGATAGGTTTTGCCGTAGAATATGATATTCTTAATACTGTTTATGTTGGTGCTTCGCTATCTTATCTGACAAAAGGAGATAAGTATAAAGATAATTTTGTGACATCAAAAATTAATTTTGGAAATTTTGAATTGCCCATTAAAGTCGGTTACGTTGTCCCTATTGGAAATTTCCGAATCAGCGGCAATGTTGGCTCTTACACTTCAATTTCTGTCGTTGGCAATAGAAATTTTATCCCAATCGAAGGTGTCGTACCTCCTTTTGAATGGAACTTCGAAGATTCGCCTCATCAATTATATGTTGCTGATAATTCAGAAATATTTGGCGATGAATGGAACTCCTTTAAACGGTTTGATGCAGGAATAAGTTTCGGAGTGAAACTTGATTTTAAAAATTATAATTTAGCCTTAAACTATTCTCATGGCTTCATCGACATTCGCCCAGACGAAACTATTACTGCAAAATCTTCTGTGTTCAACCTTATGTTTTTTTATGTTTTAAATTATTACTAATTAAAATAATATAAAAATGTCAAAAATTAAATGTTGTTTTAAAAAATATAGGCTTTTGATAGTCATTTTAAGTGCCTTAATCACTTATAACTCAAATATTATTGCACAAAATTATTACCTCAATTACTATCCCGCAACAGATAGTCTTGAAATTAAGACAATTTTTGCCCAAAATTTAACAACCGGACAAATCGTTGAATTTAGCTCAAATGAACTTCTTCATATTCTTAAAGCCACAGACCTAAAGTATATGAAAGCTAATTCTCAAAAATTGAATATTTATCCTAATCCGAGTACTAATAATTTCTGTATAAACTTTTTTGCCGAAAACTCAGGCGAAGTAAATATTTCTATTCTTAATATTTCCGGGACTAAAATGTATTCATATTCTTTTTTTGCAAAAAAAGGTTTTCACGAACTCGAAGTTGAGGCGAGCTTAAACGGAGTGTTCTTTATCAATATTAATGGTGAAACCTATTCATATTTTAATAAAGTTTTTGGATTAGCTGGCGAAACAAAAATTAATAAAATATCGCAAAAAGAACTTATAGAAATTGAAAAAGAAAATGATATTTTAGATATATCATTGAAAGATCAAGAAGAAAAAACTATTGCCTATACTTTTGGAGATGTTTTATTATTTAAAATTTTTTCAACAACAGGACAAATAACAATTAAAACTTTAATAATTGATGAAGAAAATAATTTTTATGATGGTCAGTATTTTTATTCTCCGGTAGATTTTTATTTGTGTCAAGATTTTGAAAAATATAATTATCCTATTGTCGAAATTGGTGGAATGATTTGGATGTCGGAGAACTTAAATACCAAATATTTTAATGATGGAACAAGTTTAGAAAACATTATTGATAATAAAGATTGGAGACAAACTTCTAGCCCTGCTTATAGCAATTATAAGAATTTAGAAAATAATTCAAATATTTATGGTAAATTATATAATTGGTATGCAGTAACAGATTCTTCAAAAATTTGCCCAAAGGGTTGGTATGTCCCTAGCGATAACGAGTGGCAACGATTAGAAGAGAGTATTGGTATGCAAGACACTGAAACAAATGCCTGGCGGGGTTCTGTGGAGGCTTGTTATTTAAAATCTGCTGAAGTCGGACTTTGGAATCAAGATTCGAAAAAAATGTTAAATTCAACAGGTTTTGGAGCTTTGCCCTCCGGCATGAGATCTTTGACAGGAGAGTTTTTTTATTTAGATGATTATGCAACCTGGTGGACTGCCACAGAATCTAATTCGAGTAATGCTTGGTGTCGCGCTCTTAGAGACGATGATTGCCAAATTTTTAGAGAAGATGGCTCTAAGAAATTAGGTTTAGCAATACGATGTGTTTACTTTGTAGAACCTAGTTTACCTGTTGTCGAAATGTTTGAAGCTTATTATTCTGAGGGTAGCGTTTCATTTTTTGCTCAAATAATTGATGAAGGTTCTAGTACAGTAACAAAGGCAGGTTTTGTTTGGGATACAATACCTGAGGCTGTGCCTGGCGAAAATGGAATTTATTACGTAGACGAAATTTATGGTTCCGAAATATTCGCTTATCTTAACAATTTTGAAGAAGATAAAACATATTTTGTTAGAGCTTTTGCTCAAAATTATGAAGGAATTGGGTATAGCCAAGAAATCTCTTTCACTACTACTCAAATTGAACCCCCAATTATTGAAATTGTTTCAATAGATTCTGTTTATATGGAGTCTGCAAAACTTCAAGTTTCTGTAAGTTCTGATGATGAACTTTATGAGTTAGGAATAGCTTGGAGCGAAGACCCTGATTTTTCGGATGGACAATATAGCTCCTATTATCATAATGATGTTTCTGAATTAGAATTTTCAAAAATTATTGAAAATTTAACTCCTGCCAAAACATATTATGTAAGAGCTTTTGCTGGTAACTCTGGCGGACGAAATTATAGTGATGTACTTAATTTTTCAACTTTAGAAAAATATTTCACAACCGAATCGCAAGTAAACGATATTGACGGAAATATATATAGAACAGTGAGGATAGCTAACACTGAATATATGACTGAAAATTTACGAACTTCAAGATTTAATGATGGAACTTTAATACAACTTGTTACGGAAGAAGATGATTGGTTTGTTGGACAAATTGCTAAGGCTTGTTATTATAATTTTGATTCTATAAACAATCATATAATAAATGGTAAATTGTATGATGAGTTAGCGTTCAGAGCAGATAATATTTGCCCAGAGGGATGGAAAATTGCAGATGAGAGTGATTGGCAAGAACTTGAACAAATTATCGGAATGCCCTCAGTCGAGTTAGATGAGTTTGGGTGGCGTGGAACTTCCGAAGGCGGAAAACTTAAACAAATCGACTTAGATAATTGGAATACACCAAATAATGCTGCCACAAATCAAGCTGGATATTCTGCCTCTGGGTCTGGATATATTGATGAAAATGCACAATTCCAAGGACTAGGAGAAATTTTTAGTACTTGGGTTGAAAGTGAAGGACAGAATCAGGTAGTTCGTAACTTAAGTAATGTGGAATCCAAAATACAAAAAGAAGAAGTCTTATCTGGGTCAGGACGATCTATTAGATGTGTCAAAACAGGACTAGGAAGGGCGTCGATACAAACAAATTCTGTAAGCGATATCTCCGTTTCGTCAGCAAAAGTTATTGGCGAAATAATTGATGAAGGAGAAAGCTCAATTATTAATAAGGGTGTAATATGGGGATTTTACGATGACGTAAATCTAGAAAATTGCGAAGGATATATTGAATTGGGCGAAGGTGCTGGACAGTTCTCTACTTATATTCAAAATCTTGAAACTGACAGATATTATGTTTGTAGAACTTTTGCAACTAATTCAAGTGGAACATCTTACAGTGAGCCTATAAATTTTTATACCCTAACTTCTAATTTTTTTAAAGGTTCAGGACTAATTGATGTTCAAGGTAATACTTATAAAACTATTGTCGTTGCCGGAAGAGAGTGGACTATTGATAATTTAAAAATAACAGTCGACGCTATTGAAGACCCTGGAATTGAAATATTTTATGCAGAAACTAATCAAGAATGGATTGATAATTCAAATATTCCAGCTTATTGTCGGGTTCAAAATGCTACTAATCATGATGATAGTATTTATGGATATTTATATAATTATATGGCAATAATGATGATAGAAAATTTATGCCCTTATAACTGGTATATCCCTACTGACGTAGAATGGTTAGAGCTCGAACAAGAACTTGGAATTTTATCTGAAGATGCAAATACATTTGGCTGGAGAGGTAACGAAGAGGGCGGAATGTTAAAAGAACCAGGTATTGATAACTGGTTAGAACCAAATTTATCTGCTACTAATACTTCAGGTTTAAATTTTAGGCCCGCAGGAATGAGGAAACCTGACGGAACCTATAGTGAAAAAGGAGAATCTTGTAATGTATGGGCAAATTTTGATGTTCAACCATTTTCTGATCCAGATAAAGCATATTCGCGACATTTAAAATTTGATAGCTCTCAAATTGGAAGAGAAGAAAACGATATTAACTACGGATTTTCGATTAGATGTGTGAAAGATCCTGGACTAGCAAGCTCAATATTGACTTCGGCAGAGTATTACGAGTTTTTTAATTCAATTGCTTTGAATGCTTCAGTACTTTTAGACGCAGGTGAAGAAGATATTGAAAGAGGTTTTATTTACTCAATAGGAGTAACACCTACTTATGATGAAAATCTTGAATTGCAACAAGTTGGCACTGGCCTTGGGGATTTTAATTTCGAATTTAATAATATTTCTTCTGGGCTTGATTATCATTTTAGAGCTTATACAAAACAAAATTTTGATATCATTGAATATTCTAATGAAATAATTGTAAATGTTCCTTAAAATAGTTAATTTATTATTAATAATTTAATAGTAAAAAGTTATGTTTAAAAGCAAATTAGATTTTACTTTCGGAAAGCTCGGCTTTGTTTTGGGTTGTATTGTGCTTATTTCAGGAATATATTTCTGCTTTAATGCCTATATTGTTGGTATTACAAATCTTATTGTCGGCTCATTTTTAGCATTCTCAAAAAATATTTGTATAATTGATTTTAATAACAAAAGAGTGAAATATTCCTCAAATATTTTTGGATTAATTAAGATCGGTTATTGGATTGATGTTAAAGATGATATGTTGATTGTAGTAAAAGGACTTGGAAAATCTAAATCAGGAGTAGAAGGAAATGAGATATATAAAGAATATAAAATAAGTTTGTTTAACCCACAAAATGTAGAGATTTTAGTTCTTTTTAAATCTAAAAGAATTAAAGAAATAAATGATTTTGCAGATGAATTAAAGTCGAAATTTAATTTGACAGTGGCTTCATAATTTATTAATATTATAGTAGAACGTAACAAAAAAGCAAGCCCTAAATAGAACTTGCTTTTTTGTTATGTTATGATGTTTATTTGGAGTCTAAAAATTTATTTAGCTCAATAGTTGAAGATTCAAAATTAAAAGAATCGTTAATTTTGTAATACTTAGACGAATCGTAAACATAGTCATAAGCATATTTAGCAAACTCTAAACGAGTATCTTCAAAACCAAAAATTTTGTTAATAGCTACAATTTGTTCGACTGTAAGACATTCAGATTTGCAAATTTGTTTAGCAGTACTCAACTTTGTATCTTCAAATCCTTTCGATTTTATATTTGAATAAATGTCATCGAAATCTTTTGATGAAGTAGGAGCAGGACATCTTGTTATTATTGTAGTAGTAGGAGTATTGTTGTGTTCTTTATGAGTTTGGTTTATAGCTGGCTTATTTGTGCTAACAGTTGTAGTAGTAGTTGTAGTTGTGGTCGTAGTTGTATTTGTATTTTGATGTGTTTTTGGATTTTTATTGACTTGATTTTTGTCATTTATATTTATGTTCATGTTAAAATTATCATCGCCTCCTTTTGAAACAACTTTAAATTCTTTATCACTAATATTCATTTCAAACGAAGCAGAATTGTCGTTATCTTGAATATTAACATTTTGACGATTTATTGGTTTTCTATCTGTACTTACATTTGTAGTGGTAATAGTCGTTTCGGTTATTGCTTCATGTTGATTATTACTTTTACTTGAAACAGCAGGACCTGGATCTTCGTATGTGGCATTGCTATCTTTTTGAGAAATATTTATGGCACTTCCGCGAGGAGTTTCACTAACGGGTCTCATTACATATTTTCCCTTGTTATTTTTTAAAACTACTAAAGATATTTCCTTGTCATTACTTTCAGTCCAATAATTTTGCTTGAACTCAGGAATTGATTTGTCATTAAAAACCATTTTGATTAAAAAACTTTCAGGTAAGTCTTTGACTTTTACGTTTGCCATAGGACTTGAATTTTGTTGTACACTATTAATGTATAAAGTAAATTCTTCTCCACCTTCGGTGAAAATTACAAAATCATTTGTTTGAGCTTTTAAATTAAAGCTAATGATAAAAGATAAAACGAATAAATAAAAAAATTTTTTCATAATAGATATTTTTTTAGTTAACATTTGTTTTTTTTCAAAAATAATGCCACAAAAATAATTATTTTAAATTATTTTTTTTTAATTTTTATTTATTTAACCTAAGCAAATTAAATATGTTTTTATAAAATTGCCTAATTTGTTTTATGTCTTAAGATTAAATTGATTTAATGTATAACAAATAGTTGATAATATAATATAGTAATTTTTTTGTTGTTATTACGACTGCAAAGGTTAGAAAATGTTTAATTTTGGAATGCATTGATTTTTTAATTAAACATTAAATATTATGAAAAAGCTATCCAATTTTATTTTAATTTTTCTATTAGGTATTTTGTTAAGTTTAAATGCTTATTCTGTTCCAGCTAAGCCAGGTATAATAAAATTTTTTCAGCCCAATGGGGAAGAATTAAGTATTTATTTATTTGGCGATGAGTTTATTAAGTATGCAAAAACTATTGATGGTTATACGCTATTATTTAACGAAGAAGGATATTATGAATATGCTGTTATAGATTATCGCGACAATTTAGTTACTAGTGGTGTTGTTGCCCACGAAATTGGAACAAGAAGTTTGTCCGAGCAAAATTTTGTTGACAATCTTAACTCTAATATATATTTTAGTCAAGAGCAAATACATTATTATAAACAATTAAGAAATATCTATGAATCTGAATTGAAAGCTACAACTGCCTATCCAACAACCGGAAATAGGAAGTTAATTTGTATTTTAATGGCTTTTGAGGATAAGGCTTTTTCTAAAACCCAGGCAGATTTTAATTTGCTTTTTAATCAAATTGGCTATTCTACCAGCGGAGCAACTGGAAGCGTTAAAGATTATTATTTAGAAAATTCCTATGGGCAGTTTAATTTAACTGTTGATGTAGTAGGTCCATATACGACTAATAATAATATGTCGTATTATGGTGGAAATGATGCTTCTGGAATTGATAGTAATCCAAGAGCTTTAGTTACTGAGGCTGTGCAAAAGGCTGACCCTTATGTTAATTTTGCTGACTATGATAATGATAATAATGGAAGTGTTGATGCAGTATATGTTATATATGCAGGATATGGAGAAGAAGCAGGAGGCGGGGCAAATGCTATTTGGGCTCATCAATGGAGTATTCCAACAATTACCTTAGATGGAAAAACAATTTCAAAATATTCATGTTCTGCCGAGTTGCGAGGTAGTAGCGGATCTAATATTACACGAATTGGTGTAATTTGCCACGAGTTTGGTCATGTTCTTGGTGCTCCCGATTATTATGATACTAATTATGCTACTAATGGGCAATACGATGGCACAGGTGCTTGGGATTTAATGGCTGGTGGGTCATGGAATAATGATGGAACAACTCCTGCTCATCATAATGCTTACACAAAAATTTATATTTATAATTGGGCTAGTGCTATAACTTTATCTAGTCAGCAAAATGTTGCCCTACTAAATTCTGCCCAAAATTCTAATAGCTTTTACCGTTATAATACCACTACAACAAATGAGTACTTTTTATTAGAAAATCGACAAAAGATAGGATTTGATGCTAAATTACCAGGCAATGGTATGCTAATTTATCATGTTGATGGACCATATATCGCATCACATTCTTCTGCAAATGATATAAATGTAGGGGCTCATCAAGGTATGTTTCCTGTGCCAGCAAATGCTAATACAGCAAACGGCGTTTTAACCGGTGATGGAGCTGTTAGTACAACAGGTTGTACTTGGCCAGGTTCTACTAACAAAACACAATTTACTGATGCAACTACTCCTAACTCAAAATCATGGGCAGGAGCTAATACGGCAAAGCCAATCACGGATATAACTGAAGTTAGTGGTGTTGTTCAATTCTGTTTTATGGGTTGCCCCCCAGCATGTACTCCTCCTACATCTCAGGCTAGTAATTTTTCTATTACTAACATTGGTGATAATCAAATGAGAATAAATTGGACTCGCGGAAATGGAACTAGCATAATTGTGCTTGCTAGAAAAGCCGGAGCAGTTACTTCAAATCCTGTTAATGGGGTGACTTATACAGCAAATGCTAGTTTTGGCTCTGGTTCTGAAATCGGCGAAGGTAACTTTGTCGTTTATAGTGGAACTGGAACCAATGTTAATGTTACAGGCCTAGATCCAGGAACAACATACAATTTTTCCGTTTATGAATTTTTTACAGCAACAAAATGCTATAAAATACCGTCTATTTCAGGCTCGGCACAAACAACAGGCGATGCTCCTTGTGTTTATTGCTATTCTTATGGGCATACAACTTATGGAACTAGCATTTCAAAAGTTGGCTTTAATACAATAAATAAATCTAGTGCAAAAGAAACTGACGGAAATGGCAATGCTTATAGTGATTATACAAATATCTCTACAAGTCTCAATATCGGTTCAAGTTATGATTTAACAGTTAATCTTAATACTGATGGTAATTATAAAACCGCTGCTATAGCTTGGATTGATTGGAATAGAAATTGTATTTTTGATGAAGAAACAGAAGCTTACCAACTTGGTTATACTGCAAATGTAAGCGACGGAGCGACTAACTTATGCCCTTTGTCAATTACTGTTCCTTTGGACGCAGTACCTGGCGAAACTCGTATGAGAGTTAGTGCAATGTATAATGACCCTGGAACTTTGATATATCCTAATCCGTGTGATACAAATATTGATGGAGAAGTTGAGGATTATACTATTATTATTAATCAAATTTCAAATCCAACAATTATGGTAAATCCAACTAGTTTATCCTTTGGCGAAGTCGAAGTTGGAATGAGTCTAGTGAAATCATATCAAATAGCTGCGTATAATTTAACAAATAATTTAGTTGTTACTGCTCCAAGTGATTTTTATGTTTCAACTAATAGTGAATCTGGTTTTGCAAATTCATTTTCTTTAACTCCCATTAATGGAAATGTTGTACCCATCGAGATATTTGTAAAATTTGAACCTTCTTTAGATCAAACTTATACAACAAATCTCATTAATTCTAGTATAGGTGCTAATTCTGCAAATATTCCTTTAAATGGAATAGGAGGCTATTTTGTGACTGAAGCAAATTTTATAGGAACACCAACAACAGTTTTGGCTGGAAATCAAGTTACATTTAGTGATCTTTCAGTTGGTACTCCAGCCACTAGTTGGATTTGGACTTTTGATGGCGGAACTCCTAATACAAGCACCGAGCAAAATCCTGTAATTACATATAATACACCAGGTGTTTATGATGTGTCTTTAAAGGCTATTAATTCAAATGGCGAAGATATCGAAACAAAAGTTGATTACATAACAGTTCTGGATGCAAATACATGTTTATGTGATTATATTAGCCATATTGAAGGAAGTTTAGTTTATTATAAAGTTCAAGCTGGTGGATATTTATCTGGAAACAACGCATATAAAGACAAAGCCAAAGCTGAATATTTCGAAAATACTACTAATTATAATAACCTTGAAGGAGCTTATTTTGGGTTTGGGCATGTATATGTTAATAATATTAATACAAATATTACAATTAATGTATGGCATGCAAATGGACCTTCTTCTGGCTCTTATGGCTTTTCGCCGGGCACAATACTAGCAAGCACTACTATTCCTATTACTCGAATAGAACAAGATATTAATGCAAGTGAATTAACTTATGTTGATTTTGGAGTACCAATAGATATTACTGGGAAAAATTTCTTTATAGGATTTATGATACCAAACCCTGCTGCTGCTGGTGATACACTTGTGTTATTAACAAGTATGCAAAATGTTGGAACTGACCAGGGTTGGGGCATGGGTAGCGATAACGCTTGGTCTTCTTATAAAGATGGCTGGGGTGCTAGCTTTAATAATGCCATTTATCCTGTTTTATGCTCGGTTGGTATGCCAAATTGTGATTTTTATGCTAATAAAGCTAATATTACTGCTGGCGAAACTGTTAGTTTTACAGATGCTTCTACTTGTTCTCCAACTTCTTGGACTTGGACTTTCCCTGGTGGTACGCCAAGTTCTTCCAATTTACAAAATCCAAGTGTTGTTTATAATACTACTGGTGTTTACGATGTTAGCTTAACGGTGAGTAACGCTTACGGGTCTGACTCTTATACTTATAACTCTTATATTACGGTTACACCTCCACCTGTTACAATTGTTAATTGGGACTTCCCAACAACTTCTAGCGATAAATATAGCGATGGTGGTATTCCTTCTAATAACGGAACAAGAGAAATTATTGTAGGTGGCAGTGTTAATGCTCCAACGTTTACTTCAAATGGTGCTACAACTCGTGCTGCTTCTGCTACAGGTTGGGCGAGTGGAAATGGCACAAAATATTGGCAAGTATCTTTTGAAACTACTGCTTATGAAAATTTGAAACTATACTCAAAAATTTCTGCTAATAATACCCGAAGCCCTCGTGATTTTAAAGTCCAATATAGCTTAAACGGAACTTCTTGGATAGATGTTCCAAATACAAACCATACAGCAGTAAATGGCTCCTGGACAACAACAGGAGTTCTATCAAATATTAGTTTACCAAATGAATGTAATAATAAATCATTAATTTATTTAAGATGGATAATGACAAGTAATCTTTCTGTAAGTGGGTCAACTGTAAAT
>CAYRQZ010000073.1:0-10616 GCA_964426585.1 uncultured Bacteroidales bacterium
ATATAAAAAATTAATCGTAATGTTTTTTATTAAATTTTTATAAAGTTCTGCCCTAGGGGCAGGAAGATGGTGGGGACAATTCACCGCAGGCTGTCGCCAACGGTTAATCATATATTGTCCTACGGACAAGAAAGCATTTTCGGCAAAACCAAAAATGGTAATTTGCAATAGTCAATACGCAATGAATTGTGTATCTATAATGCAAAATTTTATTACACATTTTCATAATTTTTAATTTCATAATCTTTAATTCTCCTTTCTATTACACACCTTTGGTGCTTATGCTCACCCGCAATCCCCGCCATAGCCCTAACAGGCTATGCTAATGATTACGCTGCGTTGCAGCTTGTAGCGAAAAATTGCCTTTTATTCAAAGTTTGGAATTTTGCGTTTTTGCTTTTTTTTGGATATTAGTTTTTGGCTGTCATCGTTAAGTTTTACAATTAAAGATTTTTCTACTGTACAACCATTGGTTTTACGGCATTTGCCACAATTACTAGTTGAATATTTTACAGATTTTACTGTCCAAATATTTGTTAGCGAGTCAAATTCAATTTTTGCTTGATAAGAGGGAGTTTTAGCAATTTCCTCATCGCTTAATCCTTTAATTTCATAAATTAAATCTTTTTGTTTTAAGAAATTAAGTATAGAAATTGAGTCGAAATTATTTTGTGCAGGGAGAGTTAAATAAAATCCTATTAAGAAAAATAAGTTAAAAAACAATTTTGTCATAAAACCTTTGATAGAACTTATTCTTCAATCAATTCCAGCACAACTAGTGGAGCCATTCGTGCTTTATTTATGCTAAGTATTTTGCCGTCAGAAGAAATGTTATCTGCCATATTAATAGCTTCAACAAATTGATTTTCAAAATCATTAGGGCAAGCCATTAAAGTCGTTATTCCATTAGAAAAATTAATCATTAATTCATTACGAATTTTATATTCCCAATTAAGTAAATTACAGTCTAATTTTGCATAAACTCTAGAATCTTCGGCGTTAAAATTCATAAAAAACTCTTCATCACTATTTGACTCAATTTTTTGACCGTAAATTTCAACTATTTTCCATTTTTTATTATCAACTAAAGGGTTTCCGTTCTTTTTAAGGATATAATTATTAGCTAATTCACCTTTTATTTCTTTTCCATTTTTATCAAGATATTTTACTTGGTTTTCTTCAATTTTAAATATTTGAGAACTTTCTTTATCAGGAAAACCGACTAACTCAACACTATTTCCGCCATTTACCCAGTTAAATTCTCCGGAAATTAAGCTTTCTGAATCTTCATTTTCTAAATATTCCGAAAATAAAGTAAAACTGTTATCAGAATTTAGGCTTAATTCCAATTCTATGCCGGGGCAATCATCACAAGGAATTATTCCCCAATAACTACCTAGCCAATCCAAAGAGTTTTTAGCCGAATGTTCATCAATCAAATTATTTTTTGATTTTGTATTACATGAAAAAATATTCAGCAGAAATAATATAGCTAAGCTTGTTTTTAAAATATTCATATTCAAAAATAATGTGTTTTTGTTATAAAACAAAATTATGTTTAAAATGTTTTAATCGAAATAGCCGACAATTCGCATGTTTTATTAATATAATTTTAGATGTTTATGCAAAAACTAGTCCAAAATTTATGATTTTTAAAACTTCTAATTAGTTTTATATGAAAGGAATATTATTTTAATTTTCAAAATTTAACCATTTTTTTAATGAAAAATCTTTTACTTTGAAAACTTCATTCCCGAAATAAACTTTGTATGAAACAGACGGTAGAATTGGGAACAAGCTAATTTGATATAAATTTAATTTTGCAAATCCATTTTCGGGGCGATGTATCTCGGAAGAAGAATTATTATTATAATAATAGTAGTTAGGGTTTTGGCGATTATATAAATTATAAATTGAGAATGTCCACACTGTTCTAAGTTTTCGTTTTTTCGATAATGTTTCGTATTTCACACCAATGTCTAATCGATGGTAATCTTTCATTCTAGCCGTATTCCTTTCACCATAAATAAAAGCTTCATAATACTCGTTTGTATGTGGGTTTAAAATAATTTGTCTAGCCAAAACCGGCGTGTAAGGCAATCCGCTTTGGTAATTCCAAACAATACTAAAACTAAGTTTATTATTGATTTTTCTACTAACAAAAATGGTTAAATCATGTGGGCGATTATATTCATACAAATATTCATTTCCACTATTGATATTATCGAACATACGAACAGATTTGCTGAAATGGTAAGATATTAAGCCTGTCCATTGTCCATAATTTTTTTTAATCATAAATTCTAATCCATTAACTTTTCCTGTCCCCCCTATTTCTATTGATTGTTTCCAATTTTCCAACTCAGACAAATTATAAACATTATTTTTCGCTGTTATTAGATTTGATAATCCTTTATGATAACCCCCAAGGCTTATGTTAAACATATTTTTGTAAATTCCTTTTGTCCACGACAAAGATATTTGGGCAGAGTTGGAAATCGGTATATCTTTACTCGAAGGTATCCATATTTCGTTAGTATAAATATTTCCGTTAGTAAGCAATAAATGAGAAGCTTGATTTACAAACATATAATTTAAGTTTACTACCCCTAATTTATTTAGACTTATACTACAATCTAATCGTGGTTCAATGAAGAAATGTGAAGTGTCTGAAAAAAAATACTCACCCAATCTAGCACCAATTTCTGCATCAATAAATTTGAATAAATTAAATTTATTAGATAGGGAAAATGTAGAATTGAAAATTTTTTCGGATAAAACTATGTGAAAGTTATTTTCTCCTGAAACTTTGTATTCGTAAGGAGTATTTTTAAAATAGCTTAAATGTAGACCTCCAATAAACATCCAATTTTTTAAAATACTCATTGACCACACCGAATTTAATGAAATATCCTGCACTTTTGATGTGAATTTATTATTAAATCCTTGTATAGCTGAACTTTTAAAAGATTGTATATCACTTACTCTATATCCGGAGTATGACAGATTAGTTTTACAAAAAATTTTGGGACTTATAATACAATCCCATGATGTTGCAGTCATTGCGTTACCCCAAATATTATTTGTTCTAATTTTTGTATTAAATTGAGAATATTGGTCTTTTTTATTCCAAATATTTAAATAATCATCGCCTTGAAATATATTTACGGCAAAGGTATTGCGTGGATTAGCCCTCCAAACAGATTTAAAGTTTATATCGTGAAAGCCGTAAGTTATAAAATAATCATTGCTAGCCGTCAAAGCACTAGCTGCATATAATAAAACATCAAAAAGAGTTTTTCTGCTAGTTAAAATATAAGTAAGTTTATTTGACAATTTACCTTCAAGACATAGATTTACGTCGCTTATTCCGATACCAAAGCTTCCGATAAACTTATCTGAATTACCTGAACGCTGCGTTATATCAATTATTGATGAAAGTTTTCCGCCATATTTTGCAGGAAATCCAGCCTTATAAACACTAATATCGTTAATAATATCCGGATTAAAAACTGACATAAATCCGCCGAGATGATTTACATAAATTAATGAAACATTATCTAAGATAAACATATTTTGACCCGGGTCCCCACCTCTAACAATCATCAAGCTAGAAGCCTCAGTTTGTGCTTGTATTCCAGGTAAAATCTGTGCCGATTTTACAAGATCAGTTTGCCCTCCTAAGCTCGGCAATTTCAAAATTTCTTTTATTTCTAAATTGGATATTGTAATAGGGTTTTTCAAATCAGCATGAATAATAACCTCTTCGAGTTGATAAGGCAAAGGATTTAAGAAAATATTTAGAATAGTATCACTTGATTGATTTACAGAAATTATTTGTGTTTCATAGCCAATAAATGAAACTTTTAATTTTGTGGAATTTGTTTTAAGTACATAATAGGCTTGCGAATTTGTTGTAGCGCCATTCGCATTAATCGAATCTAAAATATTTGCTCCGATGATAGCTTCTTTTGTTTTAGCATCGTAAACAAAACCCGAAATTGTAATTTGTGATTTAACAATAAACGAATAAAAAACAATAAATATGACAAAGCTATATTTTTTCATCGCCTAGTAAATTGGTTTTATTATCTCACTAATTGTTTGAGAATAAGCACAGAAAATTCCATATCCATTTTCTATATTCGAAAATAAATTTGACGGAACAATGCTAGAGTTTGAAAAACTAGGGTAACGACCTAAATTATAATCGTTTAAGCTTTTTACATATTTATAGTAATTCAAATCCACTGACTTAATTACTAATTGATATTGATAATTTTCAGGGGGATACGAGTATGAACTATGTTGTATTTTCACAAGTTTTGAAATATTCTCATTTTTATCATCAATATTATCAAAAAACAAAAATGCAAATTCTTCAATAACATAATCAGCAGTTCCGTTATAAATAATAAGATAGGCTTCAAAATACAATTCTTTAGATATTATATTAGGAATTGTGAAACTTATTTTTGGCTGAAGTATTCCCTCGTTATCAACCCAATCGTTTTCGTAAACAAGAAAATGTAATATTTCTGTTTTTTTAGGAATTAAACATTCTGCACTAATAGAATCATTATCAGTAATTATTTTTAACTTAAAAGCATCATTTTCTTTAACAATATAATCAGAAATATAAGTTCCATTTTCAATATAATTAAAACTAATCAATACAGAATCTTGATTATACATTTCGACATTGGCATTATTTATTATGCCAAGCTCATGTTCGTTTAACTCATCGGTGAAAGATAAATAAAGTTTAGCAATTTGATCTTGAACTAAAATTGAATTAACTGTTATTTTATTCTCAAAATTATCAAACTCTTCTTGCACTAACTTTCGACAAGATATGTTTAATAGTAATAACAAAAACAAGACTAATAATACTCTATTCATAAGCTTAGAACTTTAGAATTAATCCTAGTTTTATGCCATTCTGAAAATTAGAATTTTCTACATGTTTAGACAATAAAAATCCCCACTTGTACTCAACATTTACACCTATGTGCTTAAACAAAAATATTGAACTACCAATTCCAATATCAGTATGATAATCAATTTGAAAATTATTATTAAAATATTTACCGAAAAGCAATCCTAGCTTGTTAAAAAAATAAGTATCTAATCTAAAATATTTATTATTTGCAATTTCAAAAATTGGAAGTACATGGAAACGATTTTAAATTCCTGAAAAATTCAAAGAATTAAATGCCGCATTATACCTGTAATAATACAGACCTGTTTCAATAAATTTATTTAAACCATAGTTGGCAGAGAGCAAAATACCTTGTTTCTTGACTTCATTTGCAGGTATCATGTAATAATTCACTTTCGTAAAAGAAATATCACAAGTAAAACGATTTTTAATATAAGATGAATTTTGTGCACTCGCTAAAATTGGGAATGCAAAAAAAAGTAAAAGAAGTTTGTATTTCATAATTACAATAAATAAACAAAAATCATTTATTTGTGCAAAATAAGAAATTTAAATAATATATTATCAATTTTAAGAGATTATTTCACCTCATTACTTTTATAAATTTGTTTACTAGCTACGTTTATTCTGTTCCAAAAGTTTATTTGTCCGAGTAATATTATCATTTCTGCAATCTGTTTTTCGGAAAAGTAGTTTTTTAAATTTTCATAAACCTCATCGCTAAGTCCATTTTTAGAAATTTCTGTTACTTGTTCAGTAAGCTCTAAAACAGCTCTTTCTTCATCAGAAAAATATGGGCTTTCGTGCCATGCCGACAAAGCATAAATTCTTTTAGCTTCTTCGCCGATTTTTAAAGCATCTTCGATATGCATTTCCAGGCAATAAGCACATTTATTTATTTGTGATGCTCGAATTTTCATTAATTCTTTAAGCTTTTTGTCTAAATCAATTTTTGAAATAAATTTTTCCATTTCTATCAAAACTTCATAAGCTTTTGGAACATTAGAATAAATATTTTGCCTTGTTTTCATAATATTAAATTTTAAGTAACATATTAAACAAATATATATTTTACATGTTTAGCAATAATTCATTAAATTTACGCCGTGAAAATTTTTATTTCAATATTATTTGCTTTTTGCACTGTGTTAGCCTTAGCACAAGTTTCGGAACAAGACGGCTTTACAAAATATCATTATCCTAATGGGCAAGTTTCGGCTGAAGGCTATATTCGCGATGGAAAACCTGACGGATATTGGAAAAATTATTACGAAGATGGAAGTTTAAAATCTGAAGGAAACAGAGTGTTTTTTGAATTAGATAGCCTGTGGAAGTTTTATTACCCAGACGGGAAATTAGCTAATTCAATTTATTATCGAAAAGACAAAAAAAACGGATATTCTTATAATTATGAATATTATTTTGATACAGATTCTGTAAAACATCATTACTTATACTCAAAAGAGCTGTTTTTAAACGGTTTGCGTGAGGGAGTTTCTTATTATTATGATACAAGTGGAAAATTAAAATTTTTATACACATATAAAAATGACAAAAAAGATGGCGATGCCAAAGAATTTAATAAGGATAGTTTGATAATTACCTTATTCAAATATTACAATTCTTATGAGGTAGAAACAAAAAAAGTTAATCGTTTAGATTCGCAAAACCGTAAGCAAGGCACTTGGATGGAGTTTTATAATAATGGGAATAAAAAAACTGAATACTCTTATTTAAACAATATTTTACACGGTTATTATAGAGAATACGACCTCGATGGGCAAATTTTGAACGAAAAGCGTTATGTAAATGGCGAAGTATATATTCCTCAAGAAGATGAAGAAATTGTTTTAAAATCAGAAATTAGGAAATCACATTACTCTAATGGTAAATTACGTTTCGAGGGAGCTTTTTTAGATGATAAACCAGTTGGGATTCATAAAGAATATGATGAACAAGGTCTTTTAGTAATAAGCAAGGAATACAGCTCCGAAAGTGAGTTATTGGGTCAAGGACTTTTCGACCAGAACGGAAAACGCACAGGTGCATGGAAACTTTATGACTCATTTAACTCATATTTTTTTGCTGAGGGAAATTATTTAGGTGGAGAAAAAGATGGAAAATGGACATTTTACTATTTTAATGGAAAACTTGAGTTAGAAGGTTTCTTTTCAGAAGGTAAACCGGATAGAGAATGGACTTGGTTTTATGAAAATGGGCAAAAAAAACGTGAAGAAAATTATTTATTCGGAAAACGCGAAGGTTTTTATACGGAATTAGATTCCTTAGGCAATATAATTTTACAAGGCGAATATTTTGACGATGCTCGTAAGGGCGAATGGTTGATACAAGTCGGAGAAATTATTCAAAAAGGAAGTTATGATTTAGACGAAAAAGCTGGAATATGGAAATTTTATTATTCGGACACAAATAAAACTCGATATTCGGGAAATTATAAAAACGGAGAGCCTGACGGTACACATAAATGGTTTTATCCCAATGGAAATGTAGAAGAATACGGCGAATATCGAATGGGCAAAAAAAATAAAGATTGGAAAAAATTTAATATAGATGGCTCATTATTAACAACATATACCTACAAAAACGACAAGCTAATGAAAATTGACGGAATTAAAATATATAGAGCTAAGGGGAAAAAGTAAATAGTTTTTATCCTTCCACTATTCTAGTTCCCGCCAAAGGATTTTGTAATTGTGCTGCTTCGGTAATAATACAAATTTTTCCGGTATTTTCAACAAAATTAATAGCAGCTCTAATTTTCGGAGCCATACTACCTTCGGTAAAATGTCCTTCTTGCAAATAATTTTTAGCCTCGCTAATAGAAATCACATCTAAGTCTTTTTGGTTTGGAGTATTAAAATTAAGGCAAACTTTTGGGACGTCTGTTAAAATAAAAAATTCGTCAGCTTTAATATAAACGGCTAAGATTGATGAAGCCAAATCTTTGTCGATAACTGCGTCAATTCCTTGCAGTCTGCCTTTTTCGGGATAATACACAGGTATCCCGCCACCACCAACTGTAACGACAATAATTCCTTCTCGTGCTAATTTTTCAACAATTTCTTTATTATTAATATCAATTGGCTTAGGAGAGGCTACAACTTTTCGCCAGCCTTTTCCTTTGGGGTCTTTTGCAAAAGAGTCAGCTGGGTTTTTTGTTTTTAAAACAAGCATTTCCTCCTCAGAATAATAAGGTCCAATAGGTTTTGTTGGGTTTTGAAAAGCTGCATCATTTTTATCAACTAAAACTTGGGTTAAAAGAGTTACAATATTTCTTTTATAGTCATTTTTTACAAGAACATTTTTAAACTGTTGTTCAATAATATAACCAATTAAACCTTGCGAATAAGCACCACAGATATCTAAAGGCATTTCGGGAATATTATAAAGTTTTTCTCCTGCATTTACTTGTAATAAAATATTTCCAACTTGCGGACCATTACCATGACCAATCACAATATTGTAATCATTTTTTATTAGGCTTAATAAACTTTCGCAAGTTTCATAAACATTTGCTTCTTGTTCTTCTATTGTTCCTCGTTGGCCTGCACGCAAGAGTGCATTTCCACCAAAAGCGACTACTGCTAATTTTTTGTTTGCCATAAAGTTTTTTTTGCTTTGCAAAAATAATATTTTAGAAAAAAAATATTAATGAAAATTATTTTTTTTTCAAAAAAATTTTCTAAGTCCAAAATAGCTATTTTAAATTTTCAAAGCCATTTTCGATTTCAAAGCTTAGTCTTTTAAAAACCTCGCTGAAACTACCCATGCCATCAATTTTAACTACCCCATGTAATTCATTATATTTTTGGATTACAGGCACAGTTTTTTGTTCGTGGTCTTGAAGGCGTTGTACAATTTTCGCAGTACTAGAATCGTAGGGCATACAATCAGGGGTTTTACTTCTTTCGTCAAGGCGTTTTATTAATTCTAAAGTTGGGACTTCAATTTCGATAATTTTTGAAATTGACGAGCCATGTTTTTTAAGCAAGCCGTCTAAGATATATGATTGCACTAAAGTGCGTGGAAATCCCTTAAAAATAAATCCTTTAACGTCTTTAGATTTTTCAATTTTTCTTTCAATTAAAGGGACGACAATGTCGTCAGGAATTAATTTTCCATTATCAAACAATTCTTTTATTTGTTTACCTATTTCGGTATTTTTAGAAATTTCCTCAAAAAGCATTGGACCAGTAGCAACATATTCGAGTCCATACTTTTTAGCGATAGCTTTTCCTTGAGAGCCACGCCCCGAACCAGGGTAGCCAAACAGCACAATATTCAGCAATCTTTTGCTAAGTTCTTTTTTTATAATTGACTTAATATTTTTATTAACACTTTCTATATCCAACATTCCGTCAATTTCGGTAAAAACACCTTTTTCTTTGTAGAATTTAATGACAGGTAAAGTTTTTTCGTTGTATTCTTTTAATCTATTTTTGATAACGACTTCATTATCGTCTGAGCGACCTGAAGTTTTACCACGATTTAATAAACGCTGAACAGAAACTTCTTCGGGAACTTTCATGCTTATCAAACAATTCAGCGAAGTATTTAATTTAATCATTAACCCCTCTAAAATATATGCTTGAATATAAGTACGCGGAAAGCCGTCAAACAAAAACCCATTTGCATCGGGATTTTCTGTAATAGTTTTTTCTATAATTTGAACTATAATCTCATCAGAAACTAAGCCTCCTGCCGAAATAATACTTTGAGCTTCTAGTCCGAGTTTGGTTTTATTTGCAATTTCTTTTCTTAACAAATCGCCAGTAGAAATATAAAACAAATTATAATCAGAAATAAGGCTTTGGGATTGAGTACCTTTACCAGCCCCGGGAGGTCCAAATAAGGCAATATTTAACATAAGTTTTTTGTTGCAAGTTAGTAAATTTCAAAATTTATAGCAATATAAATTAATTTTATTTAAAAAAATAAATAAAATCTATTATTATTAAAATCAAGCAAGTTTATATAATGGTAAAACTATCAACTAATAGGGCAATAATTTCATATAGTCAACGACTTGGTCTAAACCCTTTTGTAAGGGTTTTTTTATTGTTTGTCGCATAAGTAAATTTAATTTAGCTCTAACGACTAGACGCGCAGCAGTTTCATAGGCTGACAATTGTTTTAATTGAATCCACAAATTAAATTTATATGGTGAATTTTCATCGCCAGCTATTTTAATTGTTTTAAACTTTTCTAAATCAACAATTTTTAAAACTACGTCTCGTCCCTTAGTAGAAAATGAAGCTGTTGATTCACTTGCTTGCCAATTTTCAATTTCGGGTGGAATTAATTTTGAGATATTTCTTAAATCAGAAAAGAAGTTAAATATTTTCTCATCAGAATTATTAATTTTTCCAGTTTTACTAATTACTTCAAATTCTTTCATTTTCAAAAATACTTATTTTTTCCATAAAGCAGGGTCCAAACGCCATTCTTTTAACAAATTGAGGTCTGAGTTGGAAACATAACCGGATTTAACAGCCTCATCAATTAAGACATCGTAATTGCTCAAACATATCAATTTAACCTTTTCCTTATTAAAATTATCAATAGCTGTTTGGAAATTATAGCTAAAAATTGCAGCCATGCCGATTACTTCACAATTTGCCTCACGAATTGCTTTTACAGCGCTCAAACTGCT
>CAYRQZ010000073.1:10716-13064 GCA_964426585.1 uncultured Bacteroidales bacterium
GAAAACCAGCCTGAAGCCCAGGTAAAATGGTTTGTAGGTTCCAATTTTATTGCTTTAATTTGTAATAGTTTATTAGCAACCTGTTTTGCAATTTGATTCATAATTTTTATGTTTAAAATTTATTACAAAAATAGAACTCTAATTGTTTCTGAAAAAGAAATTAAAAACAATTATTTAACAAAAGTACATTTTTCTGATAAAAATAAGATTATCAATGAACTTGAACAATTTTTACACAATGAGTTTTATGAAAATATAAATATTTTTGGTAAAACTGAGGAAGCTATTTTTGAATTTATTAAAACGAGGTTTGAGTTTATTCGTGCTGCTGGCGGAATTGTGAAAAATAATAGTAATAAGTTTTTATATATTGAAAGATTAGGCTATTTCGATTTCCCTAAGGGAAAAGTTGAAGAATTTGAGAGTGAAGAACAAGCAGCACTACGCGAAGTTTGCGAAGAATGCGGAATAAAGATAAATGATTTAATTTTAAGCTCAAAATTAACAGCGACTTATCATATTTATCCACATAATTCCGCTTACGCACTTAAAGAAACACAATGGTTCAATATGAAATTTACGGGTAATTATAATTTAAAACCACAAACTGAAGAAAATATTTCAAAAGTTTCTTGGTTTGAATTAGACGAATTAAGGTCTAAGTTTTCCAAAAACACATACCCTGCCTTAGTGGCGATAATCGGTATTTTACAATAATTACTTCTTAGGAATTTTATCTCCTACTATTTTGAAGAAATATTTTTCAAAATCTTCTGATGGTGATGGTGCAGGAGACATTAACAAATTACCTTGAGGGTCAATTAAAAAATATGTAGGATAAGCTGTAATTTTATAAGTTGAAATTAATTTTGAATTTATTTCAGTAAACAGGAATGTCCATTCGAGTTCATTATGGGAAATATAATTTTTGGCTGATTCAATTTCATCGTCGGTTAAAATTGTTACAAAATTGCAAACATATCTATATTTATTATATAAATTTTTTAGCACAGAAAACTCCATTTGAGATGTGTAAGTTTTTGTGTTTGCAAATTGTAAATAAGTATATTTATTTCTAAATTCGCTTAAATAATGCATTTCACCGAGTGTATCACGGAGTTCAAAAGGTGGTGCAATAGTTCCACGAGCCATACTTAATACATTGTCGGCAATATTTTGGGCTATTTCTTTGTGATATGGGTATTTTGTAGATAGATGCAACGAATCCAGAGTTAACAAAAGAGGAAGCCATTGCAGATTATTATTGGCAAAGGCATCGTTTAATCCTTTTAAAATAACTAATTCTTTAAATTGATCATTTTTTAAAGCTGGTTCTCTATTAAAAAACTTTTTCAAACGGCTTATGCTATGTCCGAAAGTAATAATTGCATATAGCTTATCGCCATTAGCTGCCGTTAGTCGTAAATCAAAATGCTCAGCATAAATATTATTAAATAAATCCATATATGCAGGGTTGTCGTAAAGTACAGGATTTTTAGCAAAATATGCGTAAGATAAAGTATTTTCTTCTTTTTTCTGTGTTGCAATATTTTTTAATGCTGCAATTCTATATTTTTTATAATCTTGAAAATATTGATTATCAAAATCTTTAAACTTCAAATTAATTTCTTTTATAAAAGTATCAACGTCTGTTTCTAATCCTTTCAGGTAAATGTCAATATACTTTAAGTCTAAATAGCGAAAATAATAATAGTCAAAATCTAAAATTAAATAGTTCAAATCATTAGTTTTCATGTTTTTAATACCCAAATGTATATCTTGCGGGGAAAAATATGGGTTAAAAGTGTCGGCTAATGATTTTTCTTGAAAAGGCGGCAGAAGCAATTCGTAATTTTGGTTTGGTTCAGCATAAAAATAGGCATGATACACTCCAAATTCCGCAAAAATATAGGTTATTTCTTCAAGTTCTATCGTAACATCAAATCTTCCTTGATTATCTATATCTAAAACAAATAGTTCTTGTTTTAAAAATGTTATTCTATCGGAATATTTATAAAATATTAAACTATTAGAAGCAAACTCAGGTGCAAGCCCATAAATATGCACAGGTCCAGCGTTTACAAAAAAACTAATAAAAACGAAATAAATAAATAAGCCTTTTTTCATCTTAATTACAAATTTGTTACAAAAATATTTCTTTTTACAAAGAATACTATGAAAACCTAAAATTTATCAGTTTTATTTTGTTTAAAGATTAAATTTTAGAATAAAAGCATAAAAAAAACAGCCCAAAAATTTGAGCTGTAATTTTTCATATAATTATTATCTTGAAGTTTTAACATCTAATTCACTCATAATATGCTGACAATTATATAATTTATCAATTA
>CAYRQZ010000074.1:0-13032 GCA_964426585.1 uncultured Bacteroidales bacterium
TAAAAAAAGGGAATATTTTCATTCCCTTTTTTTTATTTAAGCCATTAGTTCTGCAAAATATTTATAAAACAGAGGAATAGTTTTGATGCCATTTAAGAAATTTTCGACAGGATAATTTTCGTTTGGAGAATGTATAGCGTCTTCTTCTAGCCCAAATCCCATGAGAACTGATTTAATTCCTAAAATTTCTTCAAAGCTAGCAATAATTGGAATTGAGCCACCACTCCGTACAGGGACCGGAATCTTATTAAAAACATCGAAATAAGCTTTTTCAGCTGCTTTATAAGCTGGCAAATCAATTGGGCAAACATAACCTTGACCGCCATGCAGTGGAGTAACAACAACTTTTACATAATCTGGTGCAATTGCCTCAAAATGTTCTTTAAATAATTTAGAAATTTCAACATTATCTTGATTTGGCACTAATCTTGTGGAAATTTTAGCACAAGCTTTTGATGGAAGAACAGTTTTAGCTCCTTCGCCTGTGTATCCGCCCCAAATACCACAAACATCAAAACTTGGTCTAATACCTGTACGCTCAGTTGTTGTATATCCTTTTTCTCCTTTTAGAGCTTTTACGTCAATAGCGTTCATATATTCTTTGTCGGAGTGTGGTTTTTTATTTAACATTATTCTCTCTTCTTGCGAAGCTTCTATTACTTTATCATAAAATCCTGGAATTGTAATTTTTCCGTTTTCGTCTTGCATATCAGCAATCATTTTACATAAGACGTTTATTGGGTTTGCCACCGCTCCGCCAAATAAACCGCTATGTAAGTCGCGATTTGGTCCAGTAACTTCAACTTCCCAGTACGAAAGTCCACGTAAACCTGTAGTTATGCTAGGAATATCTTTTGCTATCATTCCTGTGTCAGACACTAAGATAATATCAGCCTCTAACAATTTTTTGTTTGCAATACACCAGTCGCCTAAACTTGGTGAGCCTATTTCCTCTTCGCCTTCAATCATAAATTTAACATTACAAGGCAAAGTATTAGTTTTTACCATTAGTTCAAATGCTTTTGCATGCATAAAGCCTTGTCCTTTGTCATCGTCGGCACCACGAGCCCAAATTTTTCCATCTTTAATTATAGGTTCAAAAGGTTCAGTTTTCCAAAGCTCTATCGGGTCAACAGGCATAACGTCATAATGAGCATATACCATAACGGTTGGCAATTTTGGGTCTATAATTTTTTCGCCATAAACAACGGGGTTTCCAGCAGTTGACATCACCTCAGCCTTATCAGCACCAGCTTGCAAAATAATATCACGCCAATATTCGGCAGCTTTTTGCATGTCGGGCTTATGTTCTTTAATTGAACTAATTGAAGGAATTCTTATTAAGCCGAAAAGCTCTTCAAAAAATCTGTCTTTGTTTTTTTCTACATAGTCGTTAATGTAAGTCATAATTGAAATATTTTAAATTAATAATGTTGCACAAATGCGTTTGAAAAATAAAAATGTAATTGAAGCCCTACAACTTGGTATCTTTTATTAAAACTTCCGTAAAGCGAAGTTCCTATTCCTAAATCATAAAAATATTTGAAAGTAAGTTGAATTTCGGTATGCGCCCCAAGTTGGTGATTTAAAGTTGCAAGGCTTGGATTAACAGGAACTAATGTTGTTGCTAATGAAGGTCCAATGAAAAAGCCGAAATTATACCATCGTTTTTCGAAACGCAGACCTGCACCAATATGAAAATCACTTAACTTTTCTAATGGGCGTTTCATAAAAAAATAAGGGCTAGAATAATGATACCCAGCATTGAAATACATTGCATGGTATCTATGGTGATATGATAAAGAAAGGTTTTGCTGATTATAGGATTTTGAATTTATATGATAGCCTAAACCATAAGCAACAGTGAACCAATTGCTCCCTGTTTTATAAATTTTTTTATCATATCTAACCTGAGGAAACATTTTTTCCCACTTAGTTAATGGACGCGTAGATTCGGGCATATTCCCCGAATTTTGTGAAAATATAGCAACGGAAAAACTAATAAACGACAATATTGTAAGGATTTTCTTAATCATATTTTCAAATAAAAAACAAAGATAAATTATTTAACGAAAAAACTAACAATATATTATTATGCTTTAATTAATATGTAAATTTTAATAAGTTTATGTTATATAATACTAAATATTATAGCTAATATATAAATAAGTTTAGTAATTTTGCTTCAGAAAAATATTATTAATTAAATAAGAATAAATAATTATGAGAAAACACATTTTTAATGCAGGTCCTTGCAAATTATCGGATAGAACAATAGAGAACACTGCAAAAGCGATATTAGAATTTAATAATTCCGGTCAATCAATTATGGAAGTTTCGCATCGCGGTAAAGATTTTGATGCCGTCATGGCAAATACCGTTGAACTAATGCGAGAAATACTTGAAATTCCTGAAAATTATTCTGTAATATTTTTAGGCGGTGGTGCAAGCATGCAATTTTGCATGATTCCATTTAATTTTATGAAGTCAAAAACTTTTTATTTAGATACCGGGACTTGGTCTACAGCAGCTATCAAAGAAGCAAAACTCTGGGGCGAAGTAGTTGAAGTATCTTCAAAAGATAAAAATTTCACTTATATTCCAAAAAACTTCACTGTCCCTGCTGACGTTGATTATGTTCATATAACAACAAATAACACTATTCGTGGTACAGAAATTCATACCGACTTAAGTTTTGATAAACCTCTTATCGCCGATATGTCTTCTGATATTTTAAGTCGTCCAGTTGATATTAGTAAATATGCTATGATTTATGGCGGTGCTCAAAAAAATATGGGTCCGGCTGGCGTAACTTTCGTTATTATTCGTAACGACATGTTAGAAAAAGTCGTTGACCGACCAATACCAACAATGTTGAAATATAAAACTCATATTGACGGAGGCTCAATGTATAACACACCACCAGTAGTCAATATTTTTGCACTTCGCGAAACTTTACTTTGGGTAAAAGAAAACGGCGGACTTAAAGCAATGAACAAATTAGCCGACGAAAGAGCAAATATGTTGTATGCTGCTATTGACCAAAGTAAAATGTTTACTAGTCCAGTTGTTAAAGAAGACAGATCTAGAATGAACATTATTTTTGTTCTTGAAGAAAAATACAAACATCTAGAAGATGATTTTGTAAAATTCGCATCTTCAAAAAATTGTGTTGGAATTAAAGGACACCGCTCTGTTGGCGGATTTAGAGCCTCTACCTACAACGCTTGTACTATCGAAGACGTAAAAGCACTTGTCGAAGTAATGAAAGAATTCGAAAAGCAAAATGCTTAAATAAAAATATAAAATATTTTAAGCCTCGAAAAATCGGGGCTTTTTTTTATTTAATAGCTTAATTTTCACCGTTAATTCATTTTGTTATATTTGCAAAATATTTTATTTGAATGGTTCTTAAAATAGTCATATTAATAGCCCTAATTTCGCAGGTGATAGCTGCCGTATTGTCCTTGAGGCTTACACGAAAAACAAAATATAATCTTTCATGGGTTTTTATTAGCCTAGGTTTTGCCGCTTTACTCGTAAGAATGTTCCTCGAAGCTCTGCCACTTTTTTTTGACGTAGAACCACGCTATTATAGATTTTTGTATATCTGGCTAAGTGTAGGTTCTGCTATTTTCTTCGCTGTCGGTTTAATTCTTATCCGAAAGATTTTTAACTATATGGAAAAAATTGAAAAAGAAAAAAGAGCAAACGAAAAAAGATTCTTATCCATACTTATTCAAGCCGAAGATAATGAAAGAAAAAGATTAGCCAAAGATTTGCACGACGGACTCGGTCCTCTCCTTTCTACCATAAAAATGTCCTTGTCAGCTCTTAGAAAACCAAAAAACGAAGATGAAAGAACTAATATCATGGACAACCTAGATAAAGTCGTAATAGAGTCAATGAAAAGTATTAAAGAAATTTCCAATAACCTTAACCCTCACGTATTAGATAATTTCGGACTCGAAAAAGCTATCGCTAACTTTATTCAAAAAATTATTACAACAGGCAGTATTAATATCAATTTTGAAAGCAATTTAAAAAACCTAAGGATAGAGTCTAATAGCGAAACTGTCTTATATAGAGTTATTTGCGAACTAATAAATAACACAATTAAACATGCTTACGCAAAAAATATTAACATAAAATTATTCTATGACCTTTATAATATTAGTTTAAATTATTCAGACGATGGGCAAGGATTTGAACTAGATAATTTATTTAAACCACAAGAAAAAGGCACTGGAATTTATAATATTTACAGTCGAATTAGTTCATTAAAAGGTTTCATAAATATAGATTCTAAAATTAATGACGGAACAAGAGTAGAAATTAAAATACCATTCTCACATGACAACAAACAACTCTAAAACTTATAATGTAATGATTGTTGACGACCATGCTTTATTTCGTAACGGTCTCAAATTATTATTAAACTCATTTTCAAACTTTAAAGTTGTTGCCGAAGCCTCGAATGGTGTTGAATTCTTAGAAGTTTTAGATATTATTCGTGTTGATATTGTATTAATGGACATAGAAATGCCACTTATGAACGGCTTCGAAGCTTCGCAAAAAGCAATTGAAAAATTCCCCGATTTAAAAATAATTACCCTTTCTATGTACGGAGACGAAGATTATTATTATAAAATGATTGAAGCTGGTGTGAGCGGTTTTTTATTAAAAGATTCTGATATTGACGAAGTTCACACAGCCTTAATTTCAGTTTCCGAAGGTAAGAATTATTTTAGTCAAGAGCTTTTGCAAAATTTAATTAAAAACTTTAGAAGTCAAGATGATAATCTAAAAACCCTATTCGATTTATCATCTAGAGAAATAGAAATAGTTTCGCTGATCTGCCATGGATTATCGAATAATGAAATCGGCGATAAGCTATTCTTAAGCAAACGAACTGTCGAAAAACATAGAGCTAATATTCTAGAAAAAACTAATTCAAAAAATACCGCTAGCCTTGTTATGTTTGCAATTAAAAATAAAATCGTTGAAATTTAATGCCTTGCAAAATTTTATTACACATCTTATTCATTTTTCATTCTTAATTTTATTTCACACCTTTGGTGCTTTTGCCGACACAATATTCCAAACCATAGCCCTAACAAGTTATGCTAATGATGCGATGCCTTGCAGATTGTAGTTATACTACGGCATTTTCTTCTTTTCTTCCTTTTTGCAATATCACCCCTTTTGAATTTTCATTGTTATTTGCAAACGTTGCATTAATTCTTTAAACAACCTATTGGAACAACAAAAACACCGTCTTTACGTTGAAAAGCGTATTGTCCGCCAGTAAGAACCATCAAAAATGACGGCTCTCGCATTTTGTCGACATCTACTTTTTCTTTGAGCTTTAACAAATGTCCCGCTGCCTCTTCAATTTGTTTATTGCCCAATTTTACTTCTATTGCACCCCAACGACCATCACGCAAAGCAACAATCATATCGGCTTCTAACCCGTTTTTGTCGCGATAATGAAACACATCGCCATCATTGTTTTGAGCATAAACCCTCATATCGCGGGCACATAGGGCTTCAAACAAAAATCCAAAATATTCAAAATCCTGCAAAATTCTCGCAGGGCTGACACGCATAACCGCCGTTGCAATAGAGGGGTCAACAAAATGGTGTTTGGGTGATGTGCGGATTGCTGTTTTCGAGCGTAGCGAAGGCGACCACGCGGGCATTGTTTCCACAACGAAAATTCGCCTTAAAGCGTTGTAGTACACCGCAAAAGTTTTATCAGAAATAGTTGTTTCAGCACTCTCAATATCTTTCAAAATGGTTTGAGCCGAAGCCATTGTAGCAATATTTCTGGCAAGCGAACGCAAAAGTAAACGCACACGATTCGGATTTTTTTCTACACCATCAACCTGCGAAATATCCTGATTGATAATTGATTCTACATAATCTACCGACATTTGCAAGGCTATTTTTTCGGGTTTTCCGATTGTGGCAGGAAATCCACCTCGACAAATTGAAAAAGCGATTTGTTCAATGCTTAAATCGGATACACTGCCAACATTATGTTTTCCGTCAAATAAATCAGCAAGCGACACCGTTCCGTTTGATTCTTGCGATTCGTGCAAACTCATGGGGCGCATCAAAATACGTGCAAAACGCCCTGTACCTGTGTGAGCCGCAACATTATCGGCGGGTACAGCCGATCCGGTGAGTATAAATTGTCCTGATTTACCTCGTTTATCAACCTCAAAACGCACCGCATCCCAAAGTACAGGCGACATTTGCCATTCGTCAATTAAACGCGGCGTTTCACCTTTCAATAACAAAGAGGGCTTTGTGTCTGCCATTGCTCTATAAACCTGTGCATTGTCGGGGTCTTGCATAAATAGTGTACTGCGGGCAACATTAATGGCGGTGCTAGTTTTTCCGCACCATTTTGCGCCTTCAATCAACACTGCACCCATAGTTGCAAGTGCGTTTTGAAGTTTCGAATCACATAACCTTGATAAATAATGCTTTTAATTCATATTCAATTTATTTTTGGAAACAAAAATATTTAAAACTTCTGAATTTGGCAAACTTTTACTTCCGAATTTGGCGTTATTTTACTTCTTGATTTGGCTTTTTTGTAAAAACATGGCATAGTTATCCCTTTATAAATTTTTGTATTATATCACCTTTGGTGCCTCTGCCGATACACAATCCCCGCCATAGCACTAAAAGGCTTTATTATTAATTACACCACCTCGTAGCTTGTTCTAAAAATTTTCAATACGCAAAGAATTTTGCATCTATAATGCAAAATTTTATTTCAACATAAATTTTTTTAAATCTATAATAAATCTTTCGTGTTTACCGCTTCCAATTTCTCCGTCTTCATCGTAAGCGTTTACAATGAAAACTAAACGTTTTCTATCAATTTCTATTAGCTCTGATTTACAATATACTTTTTCGCCAATGGCAGTTGACTTAATATGCGAAATGTCAACTTTTGTTCCAACTGTTCCAAAACCATTTGGTAAAAATTCATTAACCGACTTGTAGCAAGTATTCTCCATTAAGGCTATCATGGCTGGAGTGGCAAAAACTTCTACTAAACCACTTCCATATTTTGCAGCAGTATCATCAAAACTTACTATTTGTTCCTGAAAACCTTTAATCCCAAGCGTTAAATTAAATTCCATAATATTATCTTTAATTATTAACAAAAATATATAAAATTTTTCAAACATCTTAATAGTATTGCCTAAAACTAATTGGGTAAAACAATTAATAAAACTGCTTTTTTTTAATGAAGATTGATAATTTTGAAATTTTCTTATGACAAATTTTAACTTTTATTATAATTAAGCCTTTATATATTTGCATAAAAATAATAGTTTTGAAAAAACTAGTATTAATTTCTTAATATATTGATATTTAGCTTATTATAAAATGAAAAAAGCAGTTTTTACTATTTTACTTTTAGTTGTTTCCAACACTTTTATGACTTTTGCATGGTATGGGCATTTAAAATTTAAACAAATGAGCTGGTTTAACAATCTTGGTTTGCTAAGCATAATATTACTAAGTTGGGGGATAGCTCTTTTTGAATATTCATTTCAAGTTCCTGCAAACAGGATAGGATTTAATGAAAATGGCGGCCCATTTAATCTTTGGCAACTAAAAGTAATTCAAGAATTTATTACTTTAACAGTTTTTACTGTTTTTACCATAATCTTTTTTAAGAACGAAACTTTTAGGATTAATCATTTAATAGGCTTTGTTTTTATGATTTTGGCGGTATATTTTATTTTTAAAAAATAAGTTGTTAATTTTCGTTCTAATTATTCAAAATAAAATAAAAAAAGCTATTCGATTTGAATAGCTTTTAAAAAAAATTATTTTAGATACTTATCTAACCAAGCTTTAAACTCTCTTTGCCACAAAATGCTATTTTGAGGTTTTAGGACAAAGTGAGTTTCTTCGGGAAAGATTAAAAGTTTTGACTCAATCCCTAAAAGTTGAGCAGAATTAAAAGCCTGTAAACTTTCAGTATAAGGTATTCTAAAGTCATTACCGCCTGATATAATAAGAACAGGAGCATTCCAGTTTTGAACAAATCTATGTGGCGAATTAGCGTAGGAATTTTGTGCTATTTTATTATTTTTCTCCCAATATGCACCGCCTAAATCGTGATTTACAAAAAACATTTCCTCAGTAGCTGAATATTGCGATTCAAGATTAAACATTCCACAGTGAGCAATAAATGTTTTAAAAGTTTTATCTTGATTATGTCCGGCAAGCCAATACACAGAAAAACCGCCATAGCTAGCGCCAACGGCACCGATTTTGTTTTCATCAACATAGTTTTCTTTTTTCACAAAATTAACTGCTGACATATAATCTTTCATATTTTGCCCGCCATAATCGCCGGAAATTTGTTTATTCCACTCTGTACCGAAGCCTGGTAATCCTCTTCGGTTTGGAGCAATAACGACATAGCCGTTAGCAGCCATAATTTGAAAATTCCACCTAAAAGAGAAAAATTGCGAAACAGCAGATTGCGGTCCGCCTTGGCAGTATAAAATTGCAGGATATTTTTTAGTTTCATCAAAATTAGGAGGAAGAATTACCCAAACAAGCATTTGTTTACCGTCAGTTGTAGGCACCCACATTTTTTTATAATCACTAAATTTAATATTGTCATAAATATCTTTATTTGTGAAAGTTAGTTGCGTTTCTTTTCCTAGAAGGTCGTAATAAAAAATTTCGGAAGCTTGTTTTATCGTCATTTTTTCGGCAATGAACCCGTCCCCTTTCCAGCATATAGAATTAATGTCGTGGTCGCCTTCGGTAATTTGCTTAATTTCGCGAGTTTTAAAATTAATTTTAAAAATTTGATGCGTAGCATTTATACAAGAAATAAAATATAAATCATCATAAACTCCATTGACTTCGGGCCAAATAACATTGCTGACGCCGTAATCGAAATTTTCAGTCATATAATATTTTTCGCCATTAGCCAAATCCATAATAAATAATCTTTCTTTGTCGGCTTCGTAGCCTGGAGTTTCCATACTTAACCAAGCAATAAATTTTGAATCAGGCGAAAATTTTGGATGTTTATCATAGCCGAGCATTCCTTCGCTAATGTTTTTAGTGGTATTTGTTTCCAAATCATATAAATAAATGTCGGAGTCAGTACTTAAAGCAAATTCTTTGCCCGACATTTTTTTGCAAGTATAAGCGATTTTCTTTCCGTCATTACTCCAGGCAATTTCAGTGTCGTCGAAATATGGACTTAAAGGCGAATCAAATTTTTCTCCTTTCATAATATCGTAGGGGTTTTCAATTTTATCAGTTTTGAAATCGGCTACAAAGATATGCGAATATGAATAATCTGTCCAAGCGTTCCAATGCCTATACATTAAGTCTTCTGCCATTATTACATTAGTTTTAGGCAAATCTTTATAAATATCTTGTGGTGAATCGTCTAATTTTACGTCAGCAATGAATAAAATTTTATCACCTTTTGGAGAAATTTTAAAAGCGTTAACACTTTGTTCAAAGTTTGACAATTTTGTTTTTTCTGTTCCGTCAGGGTTCATGCTCCAAATTTGGATAGTGTCGGTTTCTGTTGAAAGAAATAAAATTTTTGACCCATCATTTGACCAGCGAGGGTTAAAATATGAATTTTCGCCTCCTGTTAATCTAGTAACATTGCCCCCTTTTGCTGGAATAGTATAAATATTTGTAAATCCTCTGTTTTTCTCAATGTCGTAGTGAGTAATATTATAAACAATAGTTTGCATATCAGTACTTAATTGAGGGTCGCTAACTCTACCAAATTTCCATAAAATTTCGGGAGTTAAAATACCGTTAGCAATTTCTTCTTGACTAAGTTTTACATCGGGAATATTTCCAAAATCAAGAGTTTCAGTTTTGTCTTTTGGAGAACAAGCAACAACAAAGATTGCTACGATTAAAAATAAAAAATATTGTTTTTTCATAATTTAAAATTTATGTTTAGAATCTATTTTCTTTTTTTGTCAATAACAGCATTAAGACCATTTACTGCGGGATCAAAATTTGGGAATATTTTTAAAACTTTTCTATAATCAGCTTCAGCAAGTGATAGTTGATTAGTCTGTTCGTAAGAAAACCCTCTATTATACCATGCTTTATAAGCTAATGAATCGCAACGTATAGCTTCTGTAAAAAAGTCAATAGCTTTAAAATAATCTTTATAAATGTCGGAATACAAATAACCTAAATTATAATAAGCTTCATAATATTGATTATCAATTTTAACAACTTTTTCGTATTGTTCAATAGCATTTTTAGTTTTGTCGAACTGTTGTAAAACCCAGCCATTATGATATTGAATTTCGGCATTAAGAGGGAACAAATTAGATGCTGTTTTAAAATATTCTAGTGCTAAAGTGTCATCTAACTGTGCATAAATCATGCCTATAAGATTATAAGCTTCCCAATTGTTATTATCGTATTCTATTGATTTTTTTAGGGCAATAATAGCATCCTTATATGCCAAGGTTTCATTTAGAATTAGAGCTTTAATAAAATAAGAATCAGTATTTTGCAAATTATTATTTTCGAGGTTTAAAATTTCCACCATTGCTTCTTGATACATTTGCACATAGAAATAAATTTTTGCTAAATCGACTCTTGCTTTTGCAAAAAAAGGATATCTTTTTAAGCAAAGTTCTAAAACTTTTTTTGCTTTTTCGGAATTTGCATCAATAATAAGTAAGTCGGCGAGTTTAACGTAAATTTCCTGTCGTGTTGTATCCACTTTTAAAGCAATTTCCAAATCATTTATTGCTTCTTTAATATTTTTTTCTTTTAGTAAAAAAAGTTCGGATCTTTTAATGAAGAGGTCTGCGTTTTTAGGATTTTCGCGTATAAGTTTATTTATTTGTTCAATATTTAAAGTTGTATCATTTAAAATATCCTCAGGCAATTTGGATTTTTTATGATTACAGGAAAGTAATACGGCAGAAAAAGCTATTAAAATAAAAAAATATTTAGGCATTATTATTTTAATTTTTCAATAATTTTAGTTTCTAATTCAGACATTAACTCAGGGTTGTCGGTAAGAATATTTTTAACAGCTTCTCTACCCTGCCCTAATTTAGTGTCTCCATAGCTAAACCAAGATCCACTTTTTTTAATTATTTCAAGTTCAACTCCGAGGTCAATAATTTCGCCAATTTTGCTAATACCTTCCCCATACATAATATCGAATTCGGCTTTTTTGAAAGGTGGTGCAACTTTATTTTTCACGACTTTAACTTTTGTTCTACTTCCGGTGATGTCTTCGCTTTCTTTTAGTTGTCCAGTGCGGCGAATGTCTAGTCGAATTGATGAATAAAATTTAAGAGCGTTTCCCCCTGTAGTAGTTTCGGGATTACCGAACATTACTCCAATTTTCTCGCGAAGTTGGTTTATAAAAATACAGCAAGTATTAGTTTTATTAATATTAGCAGTTAATTTACGAAGTGCCTGCGACATAAGTCTAGCTTGCAAACCCATTTTAGAGTCGCCCATTTCGCCTTCAATTTCGGCTCTTGGTGTAAGAGCTGCTACTGAGTCAATAACAATAATATCAATAGCTCCTGAGCGAATAAGATTGTCGGTGATTTCTAATGCTTGTTCGCCGTTATCGGGTTGGGAAATAATTAAATTTTCAACATCTACGCCAAGTTTTTCGGAATAAGTACGGTCAAAAGCATGTTCGGCATCTATAATAGCAGCAATACCGCCGGCTTTTTGCGCCTCGGCAATAGCATGAATTGCTAAAGTTGTTTTACCTGACGATTCGGGACCGAAAATTTCGATTACTCTACCGCGTGGATAACCACCTACGCCTAAAGCCACATCTAAAGCTATTGAGCCAGATTTTATCACAGGAATATCTTCAACAGGTTGCGAACCAAGCAACATTATCGAACCTTTACCGTAATCTTTTTCGATTTTACCCATTGCCAACTGAACGGCTTTCATTTTTTCTTTTCTAATTTCTTCTGCTGTATTTGCCATAAGTTTATGTTTTATTTTATTTCTTTTAAAATTTGATTTGAATGTTCTTTTGTTTTTACTTTCTCAAAAATATTTTCTATAATTCCTTGTGAGTTAATAATATATGTTTTTCGTAAAACTCCCATGTATTTTCGCCCATACATAGACTTTTCGCCCCAGGCATTATAAGCAATTAAAATTTCTTTTTCAGTATCACTAATTAAATCAAAAGGGAGATTATATTTTTCAATAAATTTTTTATGAGATTCTTGACTATCAGGGCTTATGCCAATAACTTTATAGCCTTTGTTAAGCCACATATCAAAATTGTCGCGTAAATCACAGGCTTCGGCGGTACAGCCGGGAGTAAAATTCTTAGGATAAAAATATAATATTAAGTTTTTACCCTTAAAATCAGCTAATTTAAGTTCTTTGCCATTTTGATTAAAACCCTTAAAATCAGGGGCTTTGCTAGCAATTTTTAATTCGTTCATAATTTAATCACTAAGGAATTTACAAATATAAAAATCCTTATCGGTTTATGTTCAACAAAATTAAAAAGTTTATTAACATTTAGAAAATTACTCTATACCAAAATTAAACTTTAGCTTAAGTATAGAAGTAAAAATTGAACAAACCATAATATCCAAATACAAAAAATTTAATAGTTTGTAAATCACAAAACTATTACTAAATTATCAGCTAAACCTTGTCTAAAAGCTGATGAACGCAGATTAACACGAATTAACGTAATATTTTTATTTTCTAATTCAAAATACCATTTTTCAACCATAATTCCGGCATTATTCAATATCATTTCACCATTTTCGATATGACCTAATAAATGTTTCCTATCTTGACAACAAATGGTGATAAAATATAATCCTGCCTGTGAATAATCGTATTCTTTGAACCGGATAGATCGGCGATGATGAATATTTGGATTGTGGGTCATTTGCTACAATTAAATATTATCGAAATTTAGCAATTTTTCCCGATAATACTCATACTGCTTCTGCCTTAATTCAATCT
>CAYRQZ010000075.1:0-12788 GCA_964426585.1 uncultured Bacteroidales bacterium
AATTTGTAACAGGATTATGAAGTAAAATGTGTAAACTTTTTTTAGGACGAGACAATTTAGTTGTAATAATAATTTACACACACACACACACACACACACACACACACACACATAGAAATACTGGCAAATTCAAGATATTTACAATTTGGGAATTGGGCAAAAATAACTATGAGTATTGTACCCTTGCTTGAAAATCTACTAAGCGAGGGCATATTACTTATGGTCGTAATAAGCCGAAGAGACCAAAAATCGAAGTAGGTAAGAATTAAAAAAAAATAATTAAGTTATGAAAAATATATTTATAGCCTTAATGGCAATTTTTATGGTATTTATAGTAAGTTGTGAGAAGGTTGATGAAAATGAAACTGTATTTCAAGCTGAGGTGGTAGCTAAATCTACTGAATTACCACCATGGGGCTTGCATCGTACTTATCTTCCTATTCCTAAAATTTGTGTATTTCCAGCTACAAATTGCTGGGATGATGTAGTTATAAAGCCAGTATATGATGCAGTTAAACTATCATTTATAGATGTCATTTTAAATAATAATGAAGAATATATAAAAAAGTTTATTAATGAAAATTTGGAAGAACTTTCCACAACTTTTTCCGAAAAATATTTAGCTAATGTTTTAACTGATAATTTAATTTTATCTGTTGATTTAACGGAATTAACATATTTTGTTATTTTTACAGATAAAAAATCAAATGAGATTGTAATAGTTTATCCAATTGTAGTACTTAAAGATTAAATGTTTTTTTTTGAAGCTATTGAAATTGTAATGTTACAGGGAACAATATTCTTAATAAATCAACTAATTAGCTTGTTTGTTTGAGAACTTACTTATTTGATAGCTTCTTTATATTTTTTAAATTATGAAAAAGAAATTAAGTATAATTTATATTTTAATAATTTTTGTTTCTTGTAACAAGCCGAATCAAAATTCTTTTGAAATTGCAAATACCATTTACTTTAACACAGGATATATTGATCCTCCTTATTATTGTATAGGTAGTATTATTGGTGAAGAGGATATAATATATTTTTCAGATAGGGATTTGTCCATTCAGTTTTTTGATAATAATGGTATAAAAATAGATTCAGTAAACTTTCCCAACGAAGCTTTTTTATTCTGTAATTCATATTCTTTAAGAGCTGTTTGCCCTATTACTAAGGACAGTATTTTTCTTGTAAATAATAATAAAGTAGCTGTAATAAACCAGAAAGGTTTGCTAATAGGTTCTTTTGATATTGAAGATTTTATGACAAATATTCAAAAAAATAAATACGGTTATGAAGTATCTTTATTACCGTTTTTAGCAGAAGATTCTAAAAAAATATTTTTTAGTATTATTGATATGTCAGAAGATAAGCTGAACGAGTTTTTTCAAAATAAAATATCCTATAATCAATATTTATTATATTTTTATGAAAACTTATATAATTCAAAATTTATTTTACGTATAGAAGACTTATTTTCAGATAAACCTAAATTAGATTTTTTAATTGATAATTATTATAAATCATTTGAAAAATACGAAATGAATATGGTAGTTGATAAATTATTTTATGTAATTCTCAATAACACATTTTATTCAATAGCCCTTAGTAAAGGAATTATTTATGCTTATGATATTGACAGTTTTGACTTAATACGGACTATAAAAATTGACTCAAAATACACTAGTAATGGATTTTTACCTGAAAAAGTTACGGCTGACGAAGCCGATTTTGATAAGAAATTTGAAATTGAAACAGAAAAAGAATGTTTAGCAGGTTTAATTATGAAAATGTTTTTTATCAATGGGCAATATTATATTATTGTAAGTCATGAGCTTAATAGTATTCAAGATTGGGATAGATTTCATGAAGGAGATTATCGCCCATTTTCAGTAATAATATATGATGAAAATTTTGAAAATCAAAAAGAGTATATGTTTGAAGCTGATACCTATGCTTTTAGAAATTCATTTGTAACGAAAGAAGGATTGTGGATTCAGCGTAAACCTGAAAATTTAAATAGAGAAAACTACGGTACTCAAACATTTGATTTATTTAAGTTTAATTAAAGTTAAGCATTATGTTAAGAATTAATTTATTATTATTTATAACAGTCTTTTTTCTTATGATTTCATGTAAGAATGAGAGAACTAATGAATTCGAAAAAATTTCTGATTATTTTAAACAAAAACATAATTTTATACTAAATGGAGGTGTGAATAAAATTGTTGTTATTGGCGAAGGAGGTGGTTGTCCTAGTTGCGAAAAATCATTTGCGGATTTTGCTTTCGAAAATCTTTTAGATAGTTCAGTTTTTTTAGTAATTTCAAGGGGTAATAACATAAATATTAAAAAGTTTTTAGATTTGGAGCAGAATTGTTTTTTCGACTGGCAACTTGATAAGCAAAAGTTTCCTGAATTTAAAAGTTCAAGGATTATTTATCTTAAAAGCAATGCAATAGATACGGTAGTCGTAATTAATTCAAAGGAATTTTTGGAGCAAATAAGTTATTTTAGAAATAGAACTTTTTAAATACTATAAAGTTATAATTATAAACTAAAAATTTCACCTCTTGTTAATTTTAATGAAGCTATAAAACAATATAATTATTTTGTATTGAATATTAAATTTTGTAAATTGCAAGAAAATAATATATAAATTTAATATATAATATTATGAAACAATTATGCTTTCTGGTATTCTAAATATTTATTTCTAATATTTCTTTAGCTCAACATACAAAAACTCTTACATTCCATAATTTTCATAAAGCTTTACCGGATGTCAATATTTTTTATAATGGTAAATTTATAACAAGTTCAGATTTTCAAGGTATTGTTGAAGTTCAGGATTCCATAGATATTATTAGATGTAATTATTTAGGAATATTTGACACAGTTATAGAAATTAATTATAAAAAAGATAAAATTATTAATTTAAGTATAAACTTGCTTGGCGAAGTAAGTGTTTTGGAGAAATATGATGCAAAATCTCATTTAATAAAACTTCTTAAAAAAAACGATAGCATAGTATCTAATGCTAAGATTGACACTAGCTTGTATTATAAAGTATTTCTTAAAAGAACTATGCTTGAAATAGATAAAGTCGAACTTTTTGAAGGGATTGTAAAGCTAAGTTTCAAACGAGATATGAGTTATGCCGGATGGGGTTCTTATTCTTGTATCATTGTTAAAATAGATAATTATTATAATGATATTTCTCAATTTTTCACAGCAGAATTGCCCAGTAAAGATAAGTTTTATGCGAAAATTCCAAAAATTTCATTGAATTTGTATCCACATTATAAACAAAGCAATATAGAAAAAGTAAGAAAAAAATATAAAGTGGAAAATATATATCAGCAAAACGACAGTATAATTTTTAAACTTTCTTATAAAGAAAAAAAGAATAAGAACAGATTTATAGAACAAAGGTCTTATTGTTTTTTTGTAAATAATATAATTATTAAAGTTGACAATTTTTTTGATTATGACAAAAATCGTGGTAAAATTCTAGGTGTTTTTGATTTTACTAATTTATATAAATATGAAATAACTGATTATCAAGCTAATGAAATTATTAGCTGTGTTGAGAAAAAAAGTAAATATGAAACTTATTACAATAACATAAATCAAACTTTGGTTACAGAATTTTTGTATAAAGCTATTCCTAATCCTAAGTTAGATTTTGAAATTAATGAAACTTATTCTATTGCTAATTATTTACCAACTTTAATTAAGAAAAAATACCCAGATTTAATAATTCCAAGTAGCACGACTTCTGTTTATAAGATGAGCTTTTAAAAAACAAAAAAACTAACTGCTCCTGCGTGTTTTGTCATGATTTTTGCAAAAAAGCAAAAATCACGCCAAAACCCGACTGCCTCTTAATTAAATAAGCCTAATTATTTTACTAAAACTGTTTCTTAACATAGCTATTGTTTAAAATGTATATTTTACTAATTCTGTACTTTATTTATTAATAGACATATTCTATATGCAAAAAGCTTTATAAAGTGATTATTCACACTTATTTTAAATAATTATGATAATTCTTGCTTTTAAATTCTTAATTTTTTACTTTTGTTGCTTAAAAATTTATTCAATAAAAATATTATATAATATGAAAAACAAACGAATAATTGTGGTTGGTGGTTCGGCAGCAGGACCGAAAGTAGCATCACGGGCAAGGCGTTTTGACGAGCATGCCGAAATTGTAATGATACAAAAAGCTAACGACTTATCAATGGCTTCATGCGGTTATCCTTATTATGTTGGTGGCTTTTTCGACGATAGAAATCAACTATTATGTTCGCCAGCTGGTGTCATTAGAGACCCTAATTTTTTTAATAATGCTAAAAACATTGTTGCTAAAGTTAATACTGAGGTAACAAAAATTAATAAGGAAGTAAAAACAATTGAATATCAGGATTTGCTTACTGGCGAAAAATCTAGCATGGAATACGATAAGCTTGTAATTGCAACAGGTTCAAAAGCACGCAAACCCCCAATTCCAGGAATAGATTTAGACGGAATTTCTACTTTATTATCCATGCCTGATGCTGATTATTTACGTAAAATTAGTGATGAAGGACAAATAAAAAAAGCTGTTGTTATTGGTGGCGGTTTAATCGGTATTGAAACTGTTGAAGCTTTACATTTAGCTGGTATCGAAGTTACTTTAATAGAACTTTTACCTCAGTTATTAACTTTTTTAGATAAACATTTAGCCCGCTTAGTTGAGCGATACGTACAGTCAAAAGCTAATGTTATATTACAAAATGGAGTTTCGGCTTTTTTGGGCGAAAATGGAAAATTAACAGCAGTAAAATTAAATGATGGGACAGAATTACCTTGCGACTTAGCGGTATTAGCTATTGGCGTTGCTCCTAACTCGGGGTTAGCGAAAAATGCAGGAATTGCTGTTAGCGAAACAGGAGGTATTATTGTTGATGAATATATGCAAACTTCCGACCCCGATATTTATGCACTTGGCGACTGTGTCGAAATTCCAAATTTAATTACACAGAAAAAAGTTCATGCACCTTTCGGCGACTTGGCTAATTTACAAGGTCGTGTGGTAGGCGAAAACCTTATTAAAGGAAATGTTGCCAAATTTAAAGGAACTATTCAAACAGGAGTTTGTAAAGTTTTTGACTATAATGCCGGAACAACTGGACTTTCTGAACAAAATGCACGCAAAAACGGATTTGACAATATTGAAACTGTTATAAATTCGAGTTTAGATAAACCTGGATTTATGAAAGGAAATTTATTAATTACAAAACTTGTTGTTAATAAATTAGATGAAAAAATTCTCGGAGCACAAGTTATAGGACCAGGTGATGTGAGCAAACAATTAGCAATTTGGGCAATGGCAATTCAAGGCGGCTTAACTGTTGATGATATGGTTAATGCAGATTTACCTTACGCGCCACCATTTTCTTTAGCTATTGATCATAGTATTGCAACAGCGCATATCATGCAAAATAAATTAAGAGGAATTTTTAAAGGAATTTCTGCCGAGCAAGTAAAAGAAAAAGTTAAAGCTAAAGAAAATGTTATTTATCTTGATGTTCGCAATCCCGATGAGTTTGAACAAATGCGTATTGGTATTGGCGAAAGACTTATTCCGCTTGGACAGTTGAGAAGACGAATTTCCGAACTGCCCGAAGACAAAAATACAGAAATTATTACTTGGTGTAAAATTTCGTTGAGAGGTTACGAAGCTGCATTAATTCTACAAGCTTATGGCTACACTAATGTTAAAGTTATGGAAGGCGGCATTATGGCTTGGCCTTGGGCTAGGGAGAAATAATTTCTTAATTTTATAAAATTAGAGGCTATTTTAGCCTCTTTTTTTATCAGATTTTTTTTTGAATAAGTTAAATCTGGTTTTTAAAGGCAATTTTTATTTAATTTTTTATAGATATTTGATAAGATTAAAAAATAATTATTAAATTTGCCAGACTGATATCGCTTGTGAAAAACTTAGAAAATGGTATCAATAATATTAATATTTTTTAAAGAATGAGTTTAAAACTTGAGCTTGCTTTATTAGTTTTTGCAATTTTGTTTTTCGTAAGCATTTTAGCCGGAAAAGCAAGCTCAAAATATGGTGTGCCTGCATTATTATTGTTCCTTGGCGTTGGAATGATTTTTGGAAGTGATGGCTTAGGAATACAATTTGAAAATATTCAAACTGCACAAACAATCGGAACTATAGCACTTTGCATTATACTCTTTTCGGGCGGCTTAGATACTAGTATTTCCGAAATTCGTCCGGTAATATTTCAAGGCATTATTTTAGCCACCTTAGGGGTTTTTATAACTGCAATAATAACCGGAGTTTTAGTCTGGTGGATTCTTGGAAAAACAATGGCATCGGCGGGAATAGGTTTATTAACTTCTTTTTTGTTAGCCTCAACAATGGCATCAACAGATTCGGCTTCGGTTTTTTCAATTTTACGTTCAAAAAATTTAGGTTTGAAAAATAATTTGCGACCAATGCTAGAGTTAGAAAGTGGAAGTAATGACCCTATGGCTTATGTACTAGTTATTACTTTAATAAGCATAATTAAACTCGGCGATACTCCAAATTATTGGATAGCAGCCGCTACATTAGTTCTTCAACTTGTGATTGGTGCTCTTGTGGGATTTTTATTAGGAAGATTGTCTGTAAAAATTATTAATCGTATTAAAATTGGAAACGATTCATTATATCCAATTTTAGTTTTTACTCTCTGTATTTTTATTTTTTCGGTTACTTATTTTGCAAGAGGAAACGGATTTTTAGCGGTTTATATCGGCGGTTTAGTTATTGGAAATTGTAAATTTGTACATAAACGCTCTTCATTAAATTTTTTTGATGGTTTAGCTTGGATGTCGCAGTTAATAATGTTCTTAATGCTAGGTTTACTTGTTAATCCGCATGAATTAATCCCAATATTAATACCGGGATTATTAATAAGTTTAATAATGATATTTATTTCGCGACCGCTTACTGTTTTTTTATGCCTGCTTCCTTTCCGAAAAATGCCTATTAGAGATAAAACTTATGTGTCGTGGGTTGGTTTAAGAGGTGCTGTACCAATTATCTTTGCAATATTTCCACTTGTCGAAAACGTACCTCATGCTAGATTAATATTCAATATCGTATTTTTATGCACTTTAGTTTCATTACTTGTTCAAGGAACATCGCTTCCTATAGTGGCAAAATGGCTTAAACTTGTAGAAAAACCAAAGAAAATAAAAAAAATTGAGTCTTTTGATGTTGATTTTTCTAACGATATAAAATCGGTAACAACAGAAATTGAAGTTACAGCTCAAATGCTTATTAATGGTGATCAGCTTATGGATTTATCTTTTCCCGACAAAACTCTCGTTGTATTAGTAAATCGCGATGGTAAATATTTTGTGCCGACAGGTAAAACTATAATGAAAAATAAAGATAAAATTTTGATAATTACTGACGACCACGATGCTTTAATTGAAACTTATAAAAATTTAGGAATTTGAAATACTTAGTCATAATAAACATTTCATTTTGACTACTGCAAAAGCTTTTTGTTGGGTTGGTCCAGGCATAATAAAGCTAAATATATAAATTTCGCAAATTTTATGAATTAATATGTTTTTGGTTTCAATATGCAGAGTTTATCACTTTAAATTTTTTAGAAATTTTATATCCATTTTCATCCATCAAATTTAAAGTGTAATTTCCTGGTTTAAGTTTAAATCCCATTTCGTGAAAATCTTTTGTAGTACCATAAAATTTTGCATTAATATACCAATACACCTTTGTTTCGGGATTTCGGTGTGCAAGTTTAAAAATTGCTTGTAGTGTGTCTCCGTCTATGTCTATTGGGATTAATACCTTAGAAAAATTTGTGGGGTAAATTATTTCCATTTCATTATTTTGTAACTGGTTATTTTGTGAGCAATCGTCTAAAAACTCTGGTAAACTTTGATAAAAAGAATTTGATTGCACAAAAAATGTTTCCATAGTAGGTGGCAACACAAAATACGATTTTTTTCTCATTTTTTCAATAGGGTAGCAAGAAGAATTTACTCTATATTGATGGCTTTCGTCAAGGAAAACAGTTTGATGATAAGGACAAGTTTCGGAATTAATTCCTTTCGCAGGTATGAAAATTGAGTCTATATCGCTGCAATGTTCGCTGGCCAAATAGCCACTTTGTCGGCAAACACCTGCTTGAATCATGTCGTCAAATGGGAACTCGAACCAAGATTTGTATTGCGGTAATATATTAAATACATCGAATAAAACTGGGGCAGCTACTCTTATACCTGTTATTCCGTTACGTCCTTCGCCTGTTGCATTACCAACCCAAGCACCCACAACATAATCTGGACTAAGACCAATAGCCCAAGCATCTTTAAAGCCAAAACTAGTTCCAGTTTTCCACGAAATTTTTTGTTTAGACGAAAAAGTTTGCCATTGTTTTTCTTGTCCTGGTCTATTAACCGAGCTCATTGCTTCGAGAGTGTACCAAATTGAAGCAGCCGATAAAAACGACCAATCTTTCCAATATTCTGCTTTTTCAAATTTATAATCTTTCAAATATGTTGCTTTATGATAATCGGACTCTTCATAGTTTGAATTATTTTTTGTATAATTTTTTAAACTTCTTGCCATCGAAGCATAAGCCGAACAAATATCCCATAAGGACGATTCTGCTCCGCCTAAAATTAAAGACAATCCATAATATTCTGAACTTTTATTTACAGAATTTAGTCCTAAACTTTTTAAAATATGTATGAATTTAACAATTCCGTAATCTTTTAGTAAAAAAACAAAAGGAATATTTAGGGAACGAGAAAGTGCTTCATCGGCGGGAACAGCTCCATCAAATGTTTTGTCGAAATTTTCGGGCGAAAAACTACCAATTTTTAGCGGAATATCTTTTAATAAAGTTTTTGGTAAAATATCGCCGGCAGAAAGTGAAGCTGCATATAAAAATGGCTTTAAAATACTGCCTGTACTTCTTTTTGCTTTAATCATGTCAACAGCTTTTTCGGGAGTCTCAGAATTAATATCAGCATTAGCTACATAAACAATGACATTTCCAGTTTCAACTTCCAATATTAAACAGGCAATATTGTTAATATTATTTGTTTTATACCTTTGATTATATAAATTTATAATATCATTTGTGCGTTTTTGTAAATTAATATTTATTGAAGTTTCAATAATAGAACTGCTATTTTTGTGTTCCGAAGCAACTCTATTCACTAAGTGATAAGCGTGCATAGGATAAGGGTTTGGGTGTTCGGGAATAGGTTCTAAAATTGCTAATTCATATTCTTGCGAATTAATTATATTTTTTGTGAACAAGTCTTTTAGTAAAAAGTCTCTTTTTTGTTTTAATATTTTTCGATTTTTAGCTGTATTTATCATTGTAGGCGAGTTTGGTAAAACTGCGAGCATAGCATTTTCTGCCCAGCTAAGTTCGTTTGGCGACCTTTCAAAATATCTCCAAGCTGCTGCGTCAATACCAACAGTATTCCCGCCAAAAGGAGCATGCGAAGCATATAAATTTAATATTTCTTTTTTAGAATAAGATAGTTCTAAACGAAAAGCCAAAAATATTTCAACAACTTTTTCAAAATATGTGCGGGACTTATTTTTTCGTGATAAACGTATTACTTGCATTGTGATTGTAGAACCACCACTCGTAATTTTTTTATTAGAAAAATTTTGCTTAATAGCTCGACCAATAGCTAATGGGTCAACTCCTAAATGATAATAAAATCTTTTGTCTTCAAAATTTAAAATACATTTTTCAAATTTATAGCTAGTCTCTTTTGTTTCGGGAAAACGCCATTGTCCGTCATCAGAAATTTTCACTCCTAAAAGCTCTTTGCAATTATCGTAAATTACTGTTGAATACGGATCTTTGAAAAGGGGAGAGGGTAAAGCAAAATATATGGCAATCACTAATAAAAACCAAATGATTATAGATATAATTAATAATATTTTAGGTTTTTTCATTTTCAATTTCAAAATTAAAAAATAGAATTAATGATTTTAAAAGAGTTATTTTTCACTTTATATTTCTTTAAAAATTGATTTTTAACCATATAATATTTAATAAAACAAAATAAAGGTGCTGCCAGAAATCCCAATACTGTTCCAAATAGTATAAAAATAAAAAACATTAGTTTAGAAACAATATTTACAAGAGCTGAGTTAAAGTTTGTTAAATATCTTTTAAATGGACTTATTACATAAATATTTGTATATGCCGAACTAATAATAAAGCCCAAAAAAGGAATAAATCCCAAAATAAATGATAATGCTAATGCTTTAAGAAATAAAGATTGTTGAGCTTGGATAAATTCTTCAATACTTGGTTCTACGAAGAATTCGGTATTACATTCTTTACATTTTGGTAAAGTTTTGTTATTTTTAGAAATAGTTCCACAATTAGGACAGCGATGTTGGCTTAATAAATTAATTTGGTGAGATTTTAAGTTTTTTACTGAACTTTGTTTTACGTTTCCTAATATGGAAATGTTTTTAATATTTTCATTTTTCGCATTACAATATTGACAAAAAACCGCAAATGGGAAAACTTTATTACTACAATTAGAACACTTGATTTTCGATTTTTCGACTTTAATTTTATAATATCTTCTAATGAGAAAAGCGATTAAAATGATAATTGAATAAATAATTATCATAAAAATTCCAGAGATAATGAGCAAAATAAAGCCAAAAGTAATCAGACTATCTTCTATCCAGCTAATAATATTTCCGATTTTTAGACTGTCGTCAAAATCAACATTTTTTAACCAGTTTAGGGTGTTTTTTCTAATATTTGCAAGAAAATAAACAACAAAAGTTGCAACAAATGCTAAAATTATCAAGGGATTAAATCCAGCCCATTGAATAGAGTTTAAAACTTGGGTATTATTAGCGTTTAAGGCAAAAATTTGAATTGCTAAATAAGAAATAGGCTTCATGTATGGTTCGGCTTCGTGTAAAAACATTCTTAACGAAGAATTTTTATCAGCAATAAATTCCAAGAGACTTAAAGTTCCGAGTAGAATAACAAGCCAGTTTTGTTGCCAGAAATTTTCATTTGCATAAATATCTGCATTATTACTAATATTAGGGAACCATTCAGGGTGAGCAAAAAATAAAGCCATTAAAAATGCGGGAAAAAAGGTTCTTATTGAAAATAGCGGAATTGTCCCAATAAGGGCGATTAGATGACTTATATTCATTATTTTGTTAAGTTTTTAATTTTTTCTTTTTAGCAGCAGGGAATAAAACATTATTAAGAATAAGCCTGTAACCTGGGGAATTAGGATATAAATTTAAGTCTGTGTGTTCATCTCCTACGTAATGGCGATAATCTTCGGGGTCGTGTCCCCCGTAGAAAGTCCACATACCTTTTCCAAATTCGGAATGAATATATCTAATTTCGCCAGCTGCTTTATTTTCTCCCATTACGAGAACAGAAGGTTTCACTAAGTCAGCTTTAAAAGCAGTTGTTTGCCCCATAAAACCTCTAATCATATTAGTGTGATTCTGGCAAAGCATAGTCGGAACTGGGTCCCATTTAGCAGAGAAGTCAAATAAAATGAAATAGTCTTCGTCTTTTGCTATTTTTCTAGTATTTGTAATGTCGATATCGGAATATTCGTATTCTAAGGGGTTACGAACTAAAGTAAAATCTTTAAAAGCTAAGCATTTTGAATAATCTAATTTAGATTGTGCGTCTGGGTCAGCAGGGTCGCCATCAAACATTGTTTCGCAAATATCAATCCCCTCGGCGGCTAAAGCAATGTCGAAAGAATCGGTTGCCGAACACATAGCAAATAAAAATCCACCTTGCCCGACATAAGCCTTAATAGTTTGAGCGACAGCTAATTTTAACTGAGAAACCTTATTGAAACCCATTGATAGAGCTTCTTGTTCACTTGCTTTTTGATTATCTTTGTACCATTGCATGCGTCCATAAGCACCGTAAAATTTGCCATATTGTCCTGTAAAATCTTCATGATGTAAATGTAACCAGTCGTATTTTCCTAATTCTCCATTAATTATTTTACGGTCATAAATAATGTCGTAAGGAATTTCGGCATAAGTTAAAGCTAATGTAACAGCATCGTCCCAGGGTTGAGAAAATGGAGGTGAATAAACAGCAATTTTAGGAGCTACCTCTAATTTAACAGCATCCATATTAACAGAAGGAGAAGATATTTCGTTAAAAATTACATTTTTTTGAGCATCAGCAATTATTTCGTATGTAACACCTCTTAAAATACACTCTTTTTCAATATCGGAATGAAATCCTGTTAAAAATGAACCTCCACGGTAATTTAATAGCCACCATGCCTCGACTTGATTTTGTAAAGTCCAATAAGTAATTCCATAAGCTTTTAGATGATCTTTTTGACTATAATCCATTGGAATTAAAATAAAGGCTGAAAACGATTTGTTAAATATTAGAACAATAAGTATTATTGTTATTATTAGTTTTTTCATTTCATATTATTATATCTTATGCAAAGCTATAAAATTATTTTGAAAATAAATTCAAAACAATTGTTTAATAAAAAGAGCCCGAGTATAAACTCAGGCTCCGTATTAACCCTAATCAACCATGAAAAAGAGAAAGTATTAAATACTTTAACTAATAAACTAATTTACTTACTAAATGTTGTGTGAAAATAATAAAATTATATTTACTGTAAATTTTATTATATTAAATATCATTTAATTATTTGGTTTTTATTTTAGAATTCAATTTGTA
>CAYRQZ010000076.1:0-9604 GCA_964426585.1 uncultured Bacteroidales bacterium
TTAGCAATGGGGTTGAACACAATACAAAATGGAAATCTCAACGACTGGGAAACAATGATTGACACAAATATTAAAGGACTTCTTTATTTAAGCTTTAAAATTGCCCCTTTAATGATACAAAATAAAAAAGGACATATTATTAATATTGGCTCAATCGCAGGAAAAGAAGTTTACCCTAATGGAAATGTGTATTGTGCGACAAAATTTGCTGTTGACGCTTTATCTAAATCTATGCGCATAGATATGTTGCCCTACGGTATTAAAGTAACTCAAATTGCTCCTGGTATGGTAGATACTGAATTTTCTACTGTTAGATTTCACGGTGATAAAATTAAAGCTGATAAAGTCTACGAAGGGCTAACTCCGCTTTTTGCTCAAGATATTGCTGAAATAATTTTGTTCGTAGCAAATCGTCCCGAACATGTTTGTATTAACGACATTGTCGTAACGCCAACTGCTCAAGCCTCCGCTGCTATTAGTTATAGAAATATCTAAACTATGCAAAAAATTCAAAATAAAGAGTTTATTATTGATTTAGCGATTAAAGCTGGTAATGAAACTCTTAAATACTTTAAACAAAATTTTAACGTAGATTTAAAATCTGACAATTCTCCTGTTACAACTGCCGACATTGCTGCAAATAATATTATTATTCAGGAACTGAAAAAAACAAATATCGAAATTATTAGCGAAGAATCCGAAAATTTGAATTACAATAAAAGAAAATTTCTAAAACAATTTTGGATAGTTGACCCGCTCGATGGTACAAAACAATTTGTTAAAGGCGTAGATGAATATACTATAAATATTGCTTTAATAGTCGAAAATAAAGTAGTTGAAGGAGTAGTATTTGCTCCTGCCAAATCAATTGCTTATTACGGAAACATTTTTTTTGGCGCCGAAAAAATTAATTTAAGTAATAACATTTCAGAAAATATTAATCTCGAAAACAAATTTGATTTCCCTAAAATAGTCGCCAGCAAATCTCATTTGAACGAGAAAACAACTACATTTATTAATTTATTAAAACAAAAACATTCTAAATATAACATTGAAAATATTGGAAGTTCGCTAAAATTTTGCAAAATTGCAGATGGAACTGCCAACATATATCCGAGAATTGGAGGGATTAATGAATGGGATATTGCTGCCGGACATGCCGTTCTTAAAGCGGCAGGTGGAAATGTTTTTTCCTTACCTTACGGAAATGAGCTAAAATATAATTCAGAAAATTTAAAAACACCTGATTATATTGCAATAAAAGATTTTTCAATCTTAAAACAGCTAACTAATTTCTATAACAAAATATACTAAACATATAAATATCAAAAACTTAGCATTTTTTTTGTGAAAATTTAGACAACGTTTTGAAAATAAATTTGTCTATTAATAATATATGTATTATTTTTATAGATAATATTTCTATGAAATTATGAAAAAGAGTATTTTTCAATTATCATTGTTATTAATTATTATTGCATTTTCATCAATAAATTTGTTTTCACAAATAAATTATATCGAAAACAAAGGGCAATGGCACGAAAATGTATTATATAAACTTTCATTAAACGAAGCATCTTTTTTCTTAGAAAACAACTGCGTAACTTGGGTTTTAACCGATCCTGAAAGCATGGCTCACTCTCACGCCCACCATGGAGCAGAAGATATGAACAGGAAACTTTTAAAAAATGCTCATGCCTACAAAGTGTTTTTTAAAGGAGCTAATAAATCACCAAAAATTTATCCAATAAACCCACAAGCAGACTATAACAACTACTTTATCGGAAATAATCCTTCAAAATGGGCTAGCTTTGTAAAAAAATATTCAAAAATTGTTTATTCCGAACTTTACACAAACATTGATTTAATTTATTATAGTACAGAAAATAAGCCAAAATATGATTTTATAATTAAACCTGGAGGAAATTATAAAAATATTAACCTCGAATACGAGGGCGTTGATTTTATGGAAATTCAAAATGACAAGCTTATCATTCATACAAGCGTCAATAATGTAATTGAGCTTAAACCCTTTGCCTATCAAATTTTTGATTCCGATACAATAGAAATTTCTTGTAATTATATTTTAAAAAAGAATAGTATAAAATTTGATATTTCTGATAGTTATGATAAAAATAAAGATTTAATTATAGACCCATCTTTAGTATTTTCGACATACACAGGTTCAACAGGCGACAATTGGGGTTTTACCGCTACTTGGGATTATAACGACAACGTTTATTCAGGCGGAATTGTATTTGCTGTTGGATACCCAACTAACACAGGAGCATACCAAATTAATTTTGCCGGTGGCTCTCCCCCTATTGCAGGAAGTAATTATTATGGAGATGGCTGCGACATTGGAATCATAAAATACAACCACAACGGAACAGCTCGTTTATTCGCAACTTATTTAGGCGGTGCAAATGGGCAAGAAATGCCTCATAGCCTCGTAGTTACTGAATTAAATGAACTGCTTATCATGGGAACAACTGGTTCTTCCGATTTTCCAGTTAGCCAAAATGCATTTCAAACTAATTTTGCAGGTGGTGATAGCATTGTCTATGACAACGTTATTGGATTTAATAATGGCGTGGATATTTTTGTTGCTAAACTTAGTGAAAACGGAACTCAACTGCTTGCTAGCACATATATTGGAGGTAGTGGAAATGATGGATTAAATTTTAAAATGCACTATACTTATCCTAACCCTAATACAAATATTAATCACGTTTTAATGCACGGTAACGACTCGCTTTACTATAACTATGCTGATGGAGCCAGAGGCGAAATTATTGTTGATAGTAAAAGTAATATTTATGTCGGAACTAATACTTTTTCAAATAATTTTCCACAAGGAATAAACCCAGGATATCAAACCACTTCCGGAGGCGGACAAGACGGTATCGTTTTTAAACTTAACGCTGATTTAAGTCAGCTTATTTGGAGTACTTATCTCGGCGGAAATAAAGACGACGCTATTTTTAGCCTCGACCTAAGCCCAGATGAAGATGTTCTTGTTACCGGAGCAACTGTTTCGCATAATTTCCCTATTACAACCGGAGCTTACAATACTTCGCATAATGGCGGGACTACTGACGCTTTTGTCTCTCGTTTAAACAGTATGGGAAATTCACTTATAAATTCCTCATACTTCGGATCTTCAGCTTTTGATAATGCTTATTTTGTTAGATCAGATAAATATAACAATGTATTTATTTGCGGACAAACAAAAGCACCTGCTAACAATTTAATTTTTAACGCTCCTTATAATCAACCTAATAGTGGACAATTTATTACAAAATTTAACCCTAACTTATCCTCTCTAATTTGGTCGACACGCTTTGGAACTGGAAACGGAAGACCTAATATTTCTATTACTGCTTTTGCCGTGGATGTTTGCAATAGAGTATATTTAACAGGTTGCGGGCGCGAATGGGCTTATTCTTATTTCGACTCGCAAGGAACGTATTTTACTTGGGACTCAAACTATGGAACCAAAGGAATGGAAATTACTGCTGATGCAATTCAAACGCAAACAGACGGGCAAGACTTTTATGTAATGGTACTTAGCGAAGACGCTTCTCAACTCGAATACGCTAGCTTTTTTGGCGAACTTCATTACGACCTATGCTCATATTCAGGACACGACCATGTTGACGGCGGAACTAGTAGATTCGATAAAAAAGGAAATATTATTCAATCGGTTTGCTCAAGTTGCGGAGGTTGTCAACATTTTCCAACAGCACCAACGCCAGGAGTATGGTCGGCTACAAATAATGCGACTAATTGCAATAATGCTGTTTTCAAAATTAAAATTATTGAAAACCTCGCCGAAGCTAATTTTGACCCTGTCCCCGCTGGTTGCTCTCCTTATACAGTAAATTTTCATAATACTTCACAAGGAAATAGCTTTAACTGGGATTTTGGTGACGGCTCGCCTGCAAGCTCTGCTACGAATCCTAGTCATACTTATACTACGGGAGGAGAATATACTGTTACTTTAGTTGTTGGAGACCCTTTAAGCTGCAATTATTACGATACTATACAAAGAACTTTTACTGTTATCGAACCTGGACTTACAGTTTTACCTGATTTAGAAATTTGCCCAGGACAAAGCATAGAAATTGGACCAACAGGAACATACCCTCCTAGTACAACTTTTAACTGGGTACAAGGCGCAAATCTTAATAATAATAATATAAAAAATCCTATTGCTTCACCTTCTTCTAACACCGATTATTTATTAGTTGCTAGTGGAATATGTATCGATTCAATTATGCAAACGGTTAACATATATCAACCTGATTTTGACTTATTTGCTTCGCCAGATACGACAATTTGCCCTGGTGGAACTGTAAATTTACATGCTTCTACAACAGGAACCGTTGATGCGTGGGAATGGTCTTCAAATTCTTATTTTTCAGATATTTTGTCGAACTCCCAAAATTTAGTCGCTAATCCAAGCTCAAATACTACTTATTATGTCAGAGCAAAAGAAAATGTCTGTAATACTTTTTTAGTCGAAACTGTGAATGTTTATATTCATCAATTCAACCTCAGCCTTGCTCCCGAACATGTTTTATGTGTTGGTGAATCAATAAATTTAACTCTCACAAATCATAATCCCTCCGATATTCTTACATATAATTGGCAACCTTCGGGGCAAATAATTACAGGGGCAAATACAAACTCGCCCTTAGTCGGACCAAGCTCTCCTACAACTTATACTGTTACAATTACAAATCAGATGGGCTGCACAACAACTAATTCGGTTTTTGTAAATATTGACAATATTTCATGGGCTAGCCCTAACCTAGTTCAAAATTTATGCTTCGGCGACTGCAACGGTTCTGCCAGCGTTTCTGCAAATGGAATAGCACCATATTCATACTCTTGGAATAACGGTAATCAATCGCAAACAAATAATAATTTATGTGCAGGAACATATACTGTTACAGTTACAGATGCAAACAACTGCACTTCCGAAACATCGGTAATTATTTCACAACCTCCTCAATTATTAAGCAATTTTACTAACGTTATTGACCCAGCCTGTGACGGAATTGGATTCGGCTCTGCAACGGTAATGCCAACAGGTGGAACAACTCCTTATTCTTATTCGTGGTCAAATGGTGGCGGTAATCAAGCTTCTAATAATAATTGCTTTGCTGGAATGAATTTTGTAACAATTACTGACCATAATAATTGTTCGAGAATAGATTCTGTATTTTTAAACCCTGCCTCAGATTTAACTTCGAGCATTAGCAATATTACTCCAATTACATGTTTTGACTTTTGTAACGGAGAAATTTACACTAACGTAAGTTTAGGAACTCCACCATATTCTTTTTATTGGTCAAATAACCAAACTACACAAAATATTAGCGATTTATGTTTTGGAATCTACACCTTAACTGTTGTTGACGCAAATAATTGTGTATCTCATCAATATCAATATTTAACACAGCCATCACAATTATTAGCTAACACTCAAATTAGTTCAGAGATAAAATGTTATGGTCAAACAGGAGCAATAAATGTCTTTGCATTAGGAGGAACTTATCCATATACATACCTTTGGAATAATGGAAACAACCAATCACAACTTAACGATATTTTGGCAGGAACCTATTTTGTTACAGTAATTGACAATAATAATTGTGAAGTTAATTCTGAAATTACTCTTAGCCAGCCTTCTTTGTTAATTTTAGAAAATATTATTACAAATATGTTGTGTACAGGAGTTTGTAATGGAAGTATTAGCACCGAACTTTCAGGAGGTAGTCCACCATACAATTATTATTGGTCAACAGGATCGCACAAAGCAAATATTGATAAATTATGCGAAGGAAATTATCAACTAACAATTAAAGATAATAATAATTGCAATTTAACTAAAAATTATACAATTATTAATCAAGATTATGTTCCAGATTTAAGTGTTTCGTCTAGCGATACAATTATTTACCAAGGAGAGAGCGTTTATTTGCTTGCCTATTCCTCTATTGTTGGTAGCTATCTTTGGGACAATAGCTCGGTTTTAAATAATTATCTTATTAAAAATCCTATTGCTAAACCAAGCGAGACTTCAATTTTTCATGTTGTATTTACCGATACTAATGGTTGCATAAATATTGATTCCATCAAAATTATTGTTAAAGAAGTAATTTGCGGCGACCCATATATTTATGTTCCTAACGCCTTTACGCCAAATGGAGATGGGAATAATGATTATTTCAAACCATTTTACCCGTCTGCTATTGTTACTGAGCTTTATTTTGCTGTTTATGATAGGTGGGGTAATGTTGTTTTTCTTACCGAGGATATAAAAACAAAAGGTTGGAACGGAATTTATAAAAACGAAAAATTGGCTAGTGATGTCTATGTTTATTTTCTTCGTGCACGTTGTTTAAATGGCGAAGAATACTCACACAAAGGAAATGTTACATTACTGAGATAATTTTTTAAATTTCTAAACATAATTCATTGCAGATATTGGGTCTAATTTTGCCGCCTTTCGTGCTGGGGCAAAACCAGAAATTACTCCAACACTAATCGAAATTAATGTTCCTGTCAAAATATTTCCAAAGCTCAAAGCAAAATCCATTGGAGTTAAATTTCTGGCGACAAAAGTTAAAATCCATACTAATACTAAACCAACCAAACCGCCTAAAAGACTCAAAACTGCTGCTTCAGTTAAAAACTGTACCATAATTAAATACGACTTTGCCCCTATAGCTTTTTGTATTCCTATTTCTTTTGTTCTTTCCTTTACCGACACAAACATAATATTGGCAATGCCAAACCCACCTACTAATATTGCAAAACCACCAATAATTATTCCCGCCAAATCGAGGATACGAAAAATACTATCCATACTTTTTGTTATCATACTAGCTTGATTTAAAGCAAAATTATCTTCTTCCAATGGTTTTAAGCGGCGAATAGTCCTAAGTAAAATTGTTAATTCATCTATTAATTCTTCCGAACTAATACCATCCTTTGCCGAAACAATAATGAATGGATTAAGAGCATCGCTTTCAACATCAAAAACGGCTTTTGCACTATTTATAGGAATTAACACCAACTCGTCCGAGCCAGAATTAAACATATTATCGCCTTGTTTTTCGAATACGCCTATCACTGTATATTTTCTTCCTTTTATTTTAATTTGCTTGCCAATAGGATTTGAGTTTGAAAACAAAGATGTGGCTGTTTGACTACCCAAAATTGCAACATTTTGACCAGAGTTCGATTCTAATTGCGAAAAATAACGACCTTTTTCAATACTCATAAAATTTATCTGAATATAATCATAACTAGCCATCATTATTGCAATATTGTCTAAAGATTTTGTCTCATATTCAACACTTTGCATACTCGAAGCTACAAAAGCAACTTTATCAACACACTGAGATTGTTCTTCTATTTTTGTGTATTCGCTTAATTGTGGTAACGGGCGATTCAAATATTTCCACCAAGGATAATCAGGACCAAAAGTCCATGGCCATTTCTGAATATAGACAGTATTAGAGCCTAGCTTACCAATATTATCACGAATTGAACGCTCCAATGAGTCAATAGTTGTCATTACTGAAATTATACTAAAGATACCAATGGTAATTCCTAACAACGACAAGAAAGTTCGCAATTTATTATTAACTAATGAAGATATTGCAAACCTTATACTTTCAGATATTAAACGAAAAAATATCACATTTTTATTTTTTCAAAGATATTAAAAATTTAAATTTAATAGAATTATTTTTTGTTAATAAAATATTGCCTTTTTAATTTTTTTTATAAAAACATTATTTTAATTTAGTCTAAAAAATAACTAATTATGAAAACTATAGAATATAACATACCTGTACGCCAGATACTGACTGATTATTTGGAAAGAAGGGCTTACAGAAAAACACCAGAAAGATTTGCCATTTTAGAAGAAATATATTCTAGGAATGGGCATTTTGACATTGAAAGTTTATACATTTCGATGAAAAATAAAAATTATCGTGTTAGCAGAGCAACTCTTTACAACAATATTGATATTTTATTAGACGCAAATTTGATAGTTAAGCATCAATTTGGTAAAAATATTAGTACTTTTGAAAAAGCTTATGCCTGTATGCAACACGACCACATGATATGCACTACTTGCGGTAAAGTTATTGAATTTTGCGACCCAAGAATTGTCGAAATTGAAAAAACAATATCTAAGGCAAGCGATTTTGAGGTTTCTCATCATTCCTTATATTTATACGGCTTATGTAATGAATGTAAAAAAAAAGAAGATAATAAAAAATAATTTAATTTAAATGAAAGTAGATGTTTTGTTAGGACTCCAGTGGGGAGATGAAGGAAAAGGTAAAATTGTTGATGTACTTACACCCGAATATGATATTATTGCTAGATTTCAAGGCGGTCCAAACGCTGGACACACTCTTGAATTTAACAATATAAAACATGTTTTGCATACAATACCTTCTGGTATTTTTAGGGAAAATACTATTAATATTATTGGTAACGGACTTGTTATTGACCCGATTATTTTGAAAAAAGAAATTCTAGATACTGAAAAACTCGGTGTTGATTTATATAAAAATCTTTTTATTAGCAAAAAAGCACAATTAATTATTCCTACTCACAAATTACTTGATAAAGCTTATGAAGAATTTAAAGGAAAAGACAAAATTGGCTCAACTCTTAAAGGGATAGGACCCGCTTATACCGACAAGGCTGCCAGATTAGCTATAAAAATTGGGGAGATTTTTTCTGAAAAATTTATAGATAAATACAATACTTCTAAAGAACACCATGAAAAAATTTTGAAAGCTTATAATTTTAATGAAGATTACAGCAAACTTGAAGAACAATGGTTCGAGGCTATTGAATTTTTGAAAAACTTTAAATTTATTGATTCTGAGATATTTATTAATAAGGCTTTATTGGAAAATAAACCCATACTTGCCGAAGGTGCTCAGGGGGCTCTTTTAGATGTTGATTTTGGCTCCTACCCTTTTGTTACTTCCTCTAACACAACTAGTTCGGGAGTATGCACAGGATTAGGAATTGCACCTCATAAAATTGGAAAAGTATTCGGAATTGTGAAAGCATATTGCACAAGAGTAGGTAGCGGACCATTCCCAACTGAATTATTTGATGAGACAGGACAATTTTTAAGAGATAACGGTCATGAATATGGAGCCACTACAGGCAGACCTAGACGTTGCGGTTGGCTAGATATGATAGCACTAAATTATTCTATTATGTTAAACGGAATTACTGATCTAATTTTAACTAAATCTGACGTTCTTAGCGGATTAAAAACAATTAAAGTAGCTGTGAAATATAAATATAAAGGACAAATTATTGATTATATGCCTTATGATATGTGCGACGAAATTCAGCCAATTTATGAAGAACTACCAGGTTGGAAAAAAGATATTTCTAAGTGTAAAAATATTGATGAATTACCTCAAGAATTTTTAAATTACATTAATTATATCCAAGAAAAAACGAATGTAAAAATTAAATATATTTCACTAGGACCCGACAGAGAACAAACAATAAAATATTAAATACTATTCTGCTTAAACTG
>CAYRQZ010000076.1:9704-12649 GCA_964426585.1 uncultured Bacteroidales bacterium
TAAACTGTGATATAATAAATATTAATAAACTATTGTTACTATTCCTGTGTAATCAAGACCTCTATTAAACATTTCGATTACATAAATATACGAGCCTGTTGGTACTAATCTGCCATTACAAGTTCCGTCCCACATTTCGCCACTGCCTTTGCCTTCAAATAATTTTTGACCCCAGCGATTGTAAACAGAAATTACTGAATTTGGAAACATTTCTATATTTTCTATCAACCAAGTCTCGTTGATTCCATCGCCATTTGGAGTAAAAGCATTAGGAATTTTTAAACAATCTTCGTCTATGTCAACTAAGTTTACAACAGGCAAAGAATATTCGCAATCATTTGAATCACTTATTGTTATTTTATAAATACCTTGTGCCAAACCGCTTAGTAAAGGTAAGTCAACAACATAATTTTGCCACGAAAATAAATATGGCTCTGTACCCCCTGAAACTAAAATTTCTATATACCCATCATTATTTCCTAAGCAAGAAGGGTTTGAGTAACTATAATAAGCTGAAATTGCTGAAGGTTCTAATAAAAAATATTCTGAACTATCCGAGCATTGATTTTTGTCGTTTACTTTAACTACATAATTTCCAGACGAGAGATTATAAAAATTATTACCCCCTACCCAGCTTGCGCCATCAAAAACACTAAAATTATATGGAATATTACCGCCTGTTGCAGACAAAGAAATTGCACCATCGGTATTACCAAAACAGGAAATATTTTTTATCTGAGCATTAAGTTTTAGTAATTCTGGCTCTGTTATAGAAAAACTACCGCTAACGCTACACGCAGAAGCATCAAAAACTTGAAGTCCATAAGTGCCTGCTGATAAATTATTTATAATTGAGGTAGTAAAACCATTAGACCAATTATAATTATAAGCACCTGTGCCGCCGACAGCAGTAATTTGAATTGTTCCGTCTGAATAACCAAAACAACTAGCATTTGTAATGGTTGAACTAAGAACTATCTGTGTAGGTTCTGTTAATGAAGTAGAGGCTATACCTGAACAGCCCCAAGAATCGCTTATTGTTACAATATATGAGCCTGTGCCTAAATGAGTTAGTAAACGAGAGTTGGCTCCATTATTCCATGAATAAGATAAAGGTGATGAGCCGTTTGGAGAACTTGCTTCTAAAATACCATCTGACTGACCATAGCAAGAGATGCCATGAGTTGTAGTTATATTTGCGGAGATACTTCCTTCAGCTCCTATTTCAATTTCGCTATGTGCCGAACACATATTAGAATCATAAACTGTAACAGAGTAAACACCAGGACTTTGATCATTAATATGATTTATTGTTTGAGCACTCGGAGACCATAAAAAACTATAATCAGGGCTACCACCTACGACAGAAGCTACTGCACTACCTCCAACAGAACCGCATTGGGCTGGGGTAGAATTCAAATACAAGAGTAATTCCGGAGGATTAATTATTGTTGCTGTAGTGCTAGCTGTACAAGAATAAACATCGCTGGCAACAATAAAATAAGTTCCTGCTTCTCCTTGATAAGTTGTACTTCCAGGCTCAGAATTGAAAGTATAAGTAATAGGACTATTGCCACCAGACTGACTGACGCTAATAAAACCTAAATCATCGTGGCACAAAGGCTGCGTTACTGTGGCATTAATGCTCATAACACAACAATCTTCCACATCAATTATCATAGAATATTCGATCACGCAATCTTGACCTGGATTAGGAGTAAAAACATATTCAAAACTTCCGATTTGTGAAGTATTTATTGTTGCCGGCGACCAAGTGCCACTTATTCCTTGTTGCGAAACACTTGGTAAACTTGGAGCTGCATGGTTTTGGCATAAAGGACCTATAGGGCTAAAGCTAGGAATTATTATTGATTTATGCAAAATAAAAGGCTCATTATCAAAATCAGTTAAATTTGTTTTTATTGCTTGATAATACGGGCTTGAAGCTGTAGTATAGCTAGAGCTTACAATATTCCACTCGGAGCTTGACGACTTCCAATTTGCAATTCCGTCCCAATTTCCATCACCAGAAAAATCGTAAGAAATAAAAATATCGGCGGAATTATTACCTTGTGTCCTTGCTATTTGGTGATAAAATAGATTATTAAGGCTACAAATTTCTGTCTCGTGCAAAGATCGATTATAGCTTTCAACATTTGCATCTAAATTAGCTAACCTAACAGCAAATTCGGAGTTAGCAGAAGAGTTTGGTTTTATTTCAACAGGGCGATAACGCATTTGCCCAAAACTCGAACCAACCGGAAACAAATAATTTGAAGATTGATTAGTTATTCGCGATAATTTTCCACCATTTTTACTCGAAACAAAACCGCTTGTTCTATTGATTGCCGAGACAGAATTATTTTCTACATGAAAAACATAAGTTTCAGTTTGTAATTCCAAGTGTTTTAAATCTAAAATACCATAGCAAGACTGATCTATACTTTGAGTTTTTAGACCGCTACCATCTAATGTTAAATTATAAAAATTACTTGAAACAGAGCCGCCTAATATTTGATTTCCGCCCTCAAAAAACACAGTACCGGAGTTTGAGGTAAAAACAGAATTATTAAACCAATTTCCCAAAAGGCGGACATGACCATTATCAATTAAATTTGCATTATTTGTAATATCCCCACTTACATAAACCTCAGCAGGAACCCCGGCAGATTGATTGACTGAAAACTCACCCAAATTATTATTTACCGAACCATTTACTGAAATATAAGACCCGGAGTTTGACTGAATATAGGCGCCAGAGTTGAGGAGAACTTGGGAAATTGAAAGATTACTTAACAAAATCAAAAGTAAACTTACAAATAAGAATTTATATGTTCTAAAAATATAACTCATTAAATTTAGTTTAAATCTTAACTCACTTATTTATTTTCTAATTTTTCTAAACGTTTTTCTAAATTTTCTAATTTATTTTCTAAATTTTCAAT
>CAYRQZ010000077.1:0-12605 GCA_964426585.1 uncultured Bacteroidales bacterium
TGGGAAAACTCTGTGAAAATTAATTCATTAGAAAATTATGTAAATTTAAGCGATTTGCGTTCGTGGGAAAGTCTAATTACAAAAATTTATGCCTTGAGGTCCATTCCGACATTCTTTTTAATTGATAAAAACGGCGTTTTGCTTTGTGTTTCGGATAATTTTGATGAAATTAATCTTAAAATTAAAGAAAAATGATAAATATTTGTAATTAGTGTATCTTTGAAAATTATTTTTTAAAAAATTATATAGAGCTTTGAATAAAAAATCTAAAATATATTTTGTTTCTGATGCTCATTTTGGAATAGATTACGGAAAATATAGTTCCGAATTTCGCGAAAATCTAATGATAAAATGGCTAGATGAAATTAAAAACGATGCTTGTGAATTATTTTTATGTGGCGACATGTTTGACTTCTGGTTTGAGTATAAGTATCTTGTGCCACGCGGATTTACTAAACTTTTTGCAAAATTAAAAGAACTTTTCGATAGCGGAATTAAAATTTCATATTTTATAGGTAATCACGACATGTGGACTTTTGGATATATAGAAAATACTATAGGTGCAAAAATGTTTAAACAAATTGAAATTCGTGAAATAAACGGAAAAATTTTTTATATTGGACACGGCGATGGTTTAGGTGCTTATGATAAAAAGTATAATTTCTTAAAAATTATTTTTTCAGCTAAGTTAATGCAGTTCTTTTTTAAATTAGTTCATCCATCAATTTCGTTTAGAATTGCCAGAAAATGGTCATCAACTAGTCGAAAAAAACATTTTCTCCCAAATGACATTGATTATGAACAAGAATTTTTAGTAAAATATGCGAGAACTGTATTAAAAACAAAAGATATTGACTTTTTTATTTTTGGACATAGACACCTTCCTTTTCAATATTCCTTAAACGAAAAATCTTTATTCACAAATTTAGGAGATTGGCTTATTAATTTTAGCTATGCCGTTTATGACGGCGAAAATCTTTTATTGAAATTTTACAATGCTGAATTGTAATTTATTTTCTTCTTTAATAAAAAAGTAAAGAATTATCAAACAAAGTTTTATTTATATAGTTATATTTGAAAACTGAACTCAAATAAATAACTATGAATGATTTTGAAAACCATAAATTACCTCAAAAATTCGATTTTTTTAGTCAAGATTTTCAAGATACTAATTTTAATAAATTAATGAAAAAACGTATTCTGAAAGTTTTGCTCATTTGTAACAATTACGATAATTTTATGTTGGAAGAGGACGGACGTATTGATGAGCAAATTTTTAATGAATATATGAGTTTGGGTTTAAGATATCCCCCAATGTTTATTCGTGTTGATGGTGCCGAAAAAGCTTTTGCGAAACTTGAAGAAACCGATATTGACTTGGTTATTACTATGCTCAATATAAAGAATACTAATGCTTTTGAACTTTCAATGCAAATAAAACAAAAGTACAAAGATATTCCAATCGTTGCGCTTACTCCATTTTCACGAGAAGTGATGCAAAATCTCGAAAACGCAGATTTGTCGGCTATTGATTATGTTTTTTGTTGGTTGGGAAATCCCGATTTACTTTTGGCTATAATTAAACTTGTCGAAGATAATATGAACGCTCCTCACGACATTCTTGAAATGGGAGTACAGGCTATTATCCTTGTCGAAGATAGTATAAGATATTATTCAAGTATTTTGCCAATTTTATATAAAATATTTTTTATTCAATCAAAAAGAGCTGCTGTCGAAGCTCCTAACGAGCATTTGCGTAATTTGAGAATGCGTGGACGACCAAAAATATTGTTAGCAAGAAATTACCAAGAAGCCATGAATCTTTTTAATAATTATAAAGAAAATATTCTTGGCGTATTTTCTGATGTTAGGTATAAAATTAATAATGAAATTGACTCTAAAGCTGGAATTAAACTTTGTAAGCAGATTAGAAGCCAAGACGAATTTATGCCTATGCTTTTACTTTCTTCCGAAGCCGAAAACCATGACCTTGCCAATGAAATTGGAGTAGATTTTATTGGAAAATACAAGAAAAACATATCATTAGAATTACGAAATTATATTGTTAAAAATTTACAATTAGGAAGTTTTCATTTTTATGACCCAGTACAAGATAAAATCGTTTTCACAGCCTCAAGCTTAAAATCTTTTCAAGAATTTTTACCTAATGTGCCTGTTTCGAGTTTAGAATATCATGTAAAACAAAATCATATCACAAAATGGCTAAATTCACGCTCCTTATTCGTTTTAGCTAGCAAATTCAAATATCTAACAATTAACGATTTTAAAAATATTGAAGAAATTCGGCAGTTCTTAATTTATGCTATTTCAAGTTATAGACAAAATTCGGGACGAGGCGTAATTACTGCCTTTGAGCAAAGTACTTTTGATGATTATACTATTTTTACACGAATTGGAGACGGATATATTGGCGGAAAAGCACGAGGACTTGCCTTTACCGATTTGTTAATTAAAAAATATAAACTTAGAAAAAAATACCCAAATATAAGAATATCTATCCCTCGTACTGCTATCCTTTGCACTGATGTTTTTGACGAGTTCATGGAAATGAACGAGTTATATGAAATAGCTTTATCAGATATTGAAGACGAAGAAATACTTAAAAAATTTGTTCAAGCTCGATTACCTAGTAGAATTTATGCAAGTTTGTATTCTTTTGTGTCTTATTCCAACAATCCAATAGCAGTGAGGTCATCTAGTAGGCTAGAAGATTCCCATTATCAGCCTTTTGCAGGGGTGTATTCTACTTATATGATACCAAATATTATTGACGACAAGCATAAAACAATAAATTTATTAAATCAAGCAATTAAAAGCGTTTATGCATCAGTCTTTTTTAAAGAATCAAAAGCCTATATGACTGCAACTTCAAATGTTATTGATGAAGAAAAAATGGGTATTGTTATTCAAGATGTTTGTGGAAATTTTTATGGACAAAAATTCTATCCAAGTTTCTCGGGAGTAGCTCGCTCAATAAACTTTTATCCCATTGGTAACGAACAATCACATGACGGCATCGTAAATGTTGCACTTGGACTCGGAAAACATATTGTTGACGGAGGTAGATCTCTTAGGTTTTCGCCTAAATATCCTGCTAATATTTTACAACTTTCAAGTGTGGAGTATACTTTACGTGATACTCAAAAAAACTTTTATGCTCTTGACCTAAACCCCGATAGTTTTGCCGTTTCAAGTAACGAAGATATTAATATTCTTAAACTACAAATTTCCGAAGCTGAAAAAGATAAATCAATAAATCATCATATTGCCTCAACTTTCGATTTTGAAAATAATAGCATTAAAGATACTATTATGTACGAAGGTATGAAATTGATAACTTTCGCAGGAGTTTTAAAACACAATACTTTCCCTTTGAGCCAAATATTAATTGACTTTATGGAAATTGGTAAACGAAATATGAACAATCATATTGAAGTAGAATTTGCTGTTAATTTTCCAATTGATGGCGAACAAGATATTAGCTTTAGTATTTTACAAATACGCCCAATTATTGATTCAGACCAAGAAGTTAGCAGTAATTTAAAAGAAATTGACCCAAATGATTGTATTTTATATTCTAAACAAGCTTTAGGAAATGGCATTTATAAAGGTTTGACGGATATAGTTTATGTAAAACCTGAAAATTTTTCTTCTCTTAATAATTTTAAAATTGTTGAGAAAATTGATTCTTTAAATAAAAAATTTATTAAAGATGAGAAAAACTATATTTTAATAGGACCTGGCAGGTGGGGTTCTTCTGATAACGCTCTTGGTATCCCTGTGAAATGGACTAATATCTCGGCTGCAAGAATTATTGTCGAAGCTGATTTAACAAATTATAGAATTGACCCGAGCCAAGGAACACATTTTTTTCATAATCTAACTTCTTTCAAAGTGGCGTATTTAACTGTAAATCAATATTCTGGAAATGGGTCTTATGATTACAACTACCTGAACTCACTTACAGCCGTTTATGAAGATGAATTTATTAGACATGTTAGATTCGAACAAGAGTTAAAAGTAGAAGTTGACGGGAAAAGTGGAAAAGCAATGCTGTATAAACCTAATAGACGTGATGAATAAGACAATTATTAAAAACAGTATAAAACTTTTGAACAAAATAATTTTACTTATAATTTTAATAATAAAAATTAGAGTTTATCGTTTGACTTAAAATATATAAATTTAAATGAAGACAAAGTATTTTACGGCAATAATGTTTTTCGTTATTTCTTTTAATGAAAATATCTTTGCTCAACCTGCAATTTTATCTATGAAAAAACTTGAGAAAAATTTTATAAAAATAAATGATTCTCTTTTCGCAAATAGATATGAAACAAGTGGTGAATTGTACATGCTATTTTTAAAGGAACAGTCAAAAACTGATACAAATTACTCTATTTTGGAAATTGACTCAGTAAATTGGCTTTTACCCCAGTACTTTGAAGCTCCGTTTGTGGAATTATACCAATTACACCCCGCTTTTCAAAATCATCCGGTAGTAAATATTAGTTATGAGGCTGCTATTTCATTTTGTAAATGGCTAACAATAAAATACAATAATTTCCCGAAAAGAAAATTTCAAAAAGTAGAGATTCGCCTTCCTTCCGAAGAAGAATGGGATTTGCTTTATTCTTATGCAGCCTCACAAAAAAACTATAAGCAAACAAAGTCTAATATTAGTGCCATCAACGCATATAAAGAAAATCACGGCTTTTATAATATTATTAGTAATGTAAAAGAAATGACTAATAAAAAAGGTATAGCAAAAGGAGGAGATTGGACTAATGGTTTTGAAATAGAAGAACTTAGCCTTCACTATAAAGAAAAAAGTTTACCTATAATAGGTTTTAGATATTTTATTGACATTATTGAAAAATAATTTTTACTTTCTTAAATTAATTTTATTGGCAACATTTTTGTTAGATTTGTTGTTTATTTTAAATAGTAATTATAAAATTTTAAATTTATGAAGAAGATTTTTTATTTAACAATTTTGGCTTTAAGTATTTCATATTTTGCTAATTCTCAAAGTGTTAAAGTGTTAATCCAAACAAGTTTAGGCGATATGACAGTAGTTTTATATGATGAAACTCCACAACATCGCGATAATTTTGTTAAATTAGCAAACTCTGGTTTTTATGAAGGTTTGCTTTTTCACAGAGTGATAAGTGGTTTTATGGTTCAAGCTGGCGACCCCGACTCAAAAGAAGCAGAACCCGGAAAAGCATTAGGTAGTGGCGGACCTGGATATACTATTCCTGCAGAAATTAATCCAAAATATTTTCATAAAAAGGGTGTTTTAGCAGCAGCTCGAACTGGTGATAATATTAATCCTGAACGCCGTAGCTCTGGTTCGCAATTTTATATTGTGCAAGGTGGAAAATATACTGATATGCAATTAGATAGCATGGAAAAACAGTTCGGGAGAAAATTTACAAAAGAACAGAGAGACGCTTATGTTACACTAGGTGGAACTCCTCATTTAGACACTCAATATACTGCATTTGGCGAAGTTGTAAAAGGTTTAGAAGTTGTTGATAAAATTGCTGGCGTACAAACTGCTCGTGGTGATAGACCTATTGAAGATGTGAAAATTATTAAAGTGAGCGTTATTAAGTAGATACTAATATTGCATAGCTTGTAGAATGAGCACCAAAAATGCGAAATAAATTTATAATTATTATTTTTGCACAATAGTTTTTCCTTTAATGGACTTAAGCCTTAATATTATAATTTTTCTTTGTCTTGCGTTTTTTATTGCAGGCTTTATTGATAGTATTGCAGGCGGTGGCGGATTAATTACTTTACCAGCTTTATTGTTTTTTGGAATACCACCACATTTTGCTCTTGGAACTAATAAAATGGCAAGTACTTTAGGAACAGGTACTGCTGTTGTTAATTTTATAAAAAGTAAAAATGTAAACTATAAACTTGTCGCTGCAGGTATGATTTTTTCTCTTTTAGGCTCTTTTTTTGGCTCCAAAACAATTTTGCTTATAAATCAGGAAATTGTCGGAAAATTAATTCTTTTTTTATTGCCTCTTGCGATTATTGCTGTATTTATCCCAAAAAATAAAGAAAAAAATAAGGCTAAACTCACGGCAATTGATTACTTTTTGATAATTCCAATTATTTGCTTGCTAATTGGTTTTTACGATGGCTTTTTTGGACCCGGAACAGGCTCCTTTTTGACTTTAGCCTTGGTTTTATCAACTAAATTAAATTTTTTGCAAGCAAGTGCTAATGCCAAAGTTTTCAATTTATTATCAAATATAGGAAGTTTTATTGCTTTTATTTTTTGTAAAAAAGTCTTGGTTTTGTTGGCTATCCCATTGGCTGTATCAAATATGGCTGGAAATTATTTAGGAAGTAAATTAGCAATAAAACAAGGAGATAAAATTGTTAAATATTTTTTAATTTTGTCGTTAGCTTTGCTCTCGGCAAGTTTAATCTGGAAATATTATTTTTAATTTGAAGAAAATTAATTCCATAAAATATTTAAGCCTTTATAAAATTCTGAATTTTATAAATCTAACTTATATCTTTTTCAAATTTAAAAAAACTGGAAATAGGAAAAAAACTATTTCTTTGGCTCCGCCGTCCTTTTTATCTTTTGAACCAACAAATTTTTGTAATTTACAATGCCCTTTATGCCCATCAGGCAGCGGAAAACTTACTCGACCAAAAGGTTTTGCCGATTTTGAATTATTTAAAAAAATAATTGATGAAAATAAAAAAAGTTTATTTAATATTTTATTGCATTTCCAGGGCGAACCGCTACTTCATAAGCAAATTTCTGAAATGATACACTATGCAAGAAAAAATAAAATTTTTACTGAGCTTTCCACAAATGCAAATTTGTTTCCAAAAATTTTTGAAAATTTAAAAAATAATTTGCCCGATAAATTAATAATTTCTTTGGACGGCTTAACTCAAGATTCTTATAATAAATATCGTATAAATGGCGAAATTTCAAAAGTTTTCCAATCTTTAGAACTACTTAAAAAGCTAAAAACGAGAAAAAGACCTTTCATTGAATTGCAATTTATTGTTTTTGCTCATAATGAGGCTGAACTTTCGGAATTAAAAGCTTTGAAATTAAAATATAAAATTAATAAAATTACGCTCAAAACAGCTCAAATATATGATAAATCAGAAATTGAACTTTTGCCAAAAAACAACAAATTTTCGAGATATAAAATTGAAAATGGAGACTTTATTTTGAAGTCAAGTTTAAAAAACTCTTGTAAAAGAGTAATTTTTGGCTCGGTAATTACTTGGGACGGAAAATTATTGCCTTGTTGTTTTGACAAAGATGCTGATTTTATATGTGGAGATACAAATATCTCATCGGTTAATGAGATAAGAAATTCGAAAATCTACATTAATTTTATAAAAAATGTATTTTCGCAAAGAAAAAGTATAGAAATGTGTAAAAATTGTACTGAGGGTTTAAAAAATGCATGAAGTTTATTTAGGAATAGGTGGAAATTTGGGTAATAGGATAACCAATCTTAACGAAGTTTTGAGTTTAATTTCTCGAAAAATGGGTAATATTTCTAAAATTTCTTCTGTTTATTTGAGCGAACCCTGGGGTTTTGTGCATAAAAAGTATTTTGTAAACTTAGTTATTAAAGTAAATACTGAAAAATCTCCATATATTTTATTAGAAATAATTTCAGAAATAGAAAATACCCTTAAACGTGTGAGACAGAGTTCAAACTATGAAGGACGAACTATTGATATTGATATTTTATTTTTTGATAATATCAGCATAAATTCTCAAAAATTAACAATTCCTCACCCAAAAATTCAAGAAAGGCTTTTTGTTTTACTCCCATTTGCCGAAATAAGTGAAAATTTTATGCATTTTGAGTTGAATAAAACTATTTCAGAACTGCTTTATGACTGTCCCGATACTTCTAAAATTCGAAAACTTAACTTAAAATTAAATTATGACAGATGAGAATGAAAAATATATGCGACTTGCTTTGTTAGAAGCTCAAAAGGCGTTGGAGAGCGACGAGGTTCCTATTGGCGCTGTTGTTGTTTGCAATGGAAAAGTTATTGGACGCGGACATAATCAAACAGAGTTGTTAAATGATGTAACTGCCCATGCCGAGGTTTTGGCTATCACCGCAGCAAGTAATTATCTTGGTTCAAAATATTTAAAAGACTGTAGTATATATATAAGTCTCGAACCTTGTGTTATGTGTGCAGGTGCATTGGCATGGACACAAATTTCTAATGTTGTTTTTGGAGCTTACGATACAAAACGCGGATTTACAAAATTCAGTAAAGAAATTCTTCACCCCAAAACAAAACTTGTTGGAGGCGTTTTAGCAGATAAGTGTGGACAAATTTTAAAAGAGTTTTTCCAAAAAAAAAGAAATGTTTAAAGGCTGTCTCGGTATAAAAAAAGTTTATAGCTTCTTATTTACTAACAAAATTGTAAAGCTCCATACGCTTATATAATTTTTTAAGCTAAAATTCTAAACCCTGTAAATTAATAAGAAATTTTAAAAGCCGTTTACTTCATTTTAAAGACCCATTTTGTTTCTTTCTTTGTGTAATCTACAATATTATTTTTTTCAATAAATCTTTTACCTCCTTTTTCTATTGTAATGGTAGTATCTTTACTAAGATTGTGTTTTTTTACCTCAGCTTCAAATTCGATATTAAATTTCCAAACAAACATACCCTTCATAATATAATCATCTTCTTCTGGGTTTGTTTTTTCTTCGTCTTCTTCAACAGGGATTGCAGGCCTAGTGTAAGTTAAGTTTTTCCCTTTTAACGTAAAATATGAAGAATAATTATTTTTTTCAACTTCCATGAGATTGGAATATTTCAATGCTTCATTTAATGCCTTGATATTTGCAAACTCATAAGAAAAGTAAACTTCACCATTTTCTGCATTATTTATTATTTTTATATTTGATAGCCCATCTATTTGTTTTAAACCTGTTCTAACAAAGTTCAAATATTCTGCAAAATCCTCATTACTTAAGCCAGAAGTATCGTTATCATCTTCCTTCAAAGAATTATTATACTCTGTAAAATCGAACTTATATTTGTAAGTACCAGAAAAGTCCTTTTTAAAATAAATTTCTTGTTGAACTATGCAACTAAATAAAAAGAAAGGCAATAATAAAAGAATTAAATTCCTCAAAGTTTGTTTTTTCATAATATAAATTTTAATTGAAATGTTAAATTTTTGTAAAAGTATAAAATTTTTATGTTTATAAAAATTTTATACTTAACTTAGCAGAAAATTTTTTATGGCAAATACACGTATTTTAACATTAAATGAGGTAATTATACAGAAACAGTCTGCTTTTCCTTACGCAAAAGGTGAGTTGTCGAGGTTATTGATGCACATAGGTCTCGCTGCAAAGATAGTAAATAACAAAATTAATAAAGCAGGTTTAGAAACAAGTATTATTGGCGAGGCTGATAATATTAATATTCAGGGCGAGGCTCAGCAAAAGCTCGATGTATACGCAGATGAGATTTTTACCAAGGCTTTGCAGGCTTCTGGAATTGTCTGCGGTATCGCCTCAGAAGAATGTGATGAAATTGTAGTTTTTGATGATGAAATGTCGAGAGAAGGAAGTTACGTAATTTGTATGGACCCTCTCGATGGCAGTTCTAATATTGATGTAAATGTTTCTGTCGGAACAATTTTTTCAATTTATAGAAGAATTTCTCCTGTTGGTGAAAAAGTTACTAAAGCCGATTTCCTACAACCAGGTACTAAGCAAGTAGCCGCTGGTTATGTCATCTATGGGTCTTCAACTATGTTGGTATATACAACTGGTTTAGGAACAACAGGCTTTACTTACGACCCTTCTATTGGTGAGTTTTGCATGTCGCATTATTTTATGGTAACACCAAAAAATGGGAAAATTTATTCTATAAACGAAGGAAATTATGTGAAATTCCCACAAGGGGTGAAAAAATATTTGAAGTGGTGTCAAGAAAATGACCCAGAAACAAAACGCCCCTTAACTTCGAGATATATTGGCTCATTAGTAGCTGATTTCCATCGAAATTTGCTCAAAGGTGGAATTTATTTATATCCTAAAACTGCCTCTGCTCCTAATGGAAAATTAAGACTATTATATGAATGTAACCCAATCGCTTTCCTTGCCGAACAAGCCGGAGGCTTGGCTACTGATGGCTATGGAAAGAGAGTGCTTGAAATACAACCAACTGACATTCACCAAAGAGTGCCGTTTTTTGTGGGCTCTAAAGAGATGGTCGAAAAAGCTGAAGAATTTATGAAAAACAACCCTGAAGTTTAAAATCGCAAAATTTTATTTTGATTATTTTAAACTTTTATGCACTTTTGCTAATTCAAAATTTATTTAATTATTTAATTTATTTATTATGAGAAAAATTATTCTTATTAGCCTTACTGTTTTATTCTTTTTTAGTGCTGCTGCAAAACCTGATGAAGGGATGTGGTTGCTCAATAAAATTGCGCAACTTAATTATGCAGATATGCAAAAGCTCGGTTGTAAATTAACAGCTGAAGAAATTTACAATATTAACAATTCTAGCTTAAAAGACGCTATTTTCCAATTACAAAATTCACAAGGTATGGGATTTTGTACTGGTGAAATTGTTAGTGATAAAGGATTATTATTTACAAATCATCATTGCGGATACGAAGCAATAACAAAACTTAGTACTCCAGAACATAACTATTTAGATAATGGTTTTTGGGCAAAATCTTATTCAGAAGAACTTTCGGTAAAAGATATGAGAGTAAGCAGAGTGGTTAGAATTGAAGATGTAACCCAACGTGTATTAGAAGGAATAACTGACGAAACTTCTGAAGCTGATAGAGAAAAAATTGTGAGTAAAATGATGAAAATAATTGCAGACGAAGCAAAAAAAGATACTCACTACGAAGCCTCAGTTTCCGAAATGTATCAAGGTGGAGAATATTATCTGTTTGTTTATGAGGCTTTTGGTGATGTACGCCTTGTCGGAACACCTCCCCAAGCAATAGGAAAATTTGGGGGAGATACCGACAATTGGATGTGGCCAAGACATACAGGCGATTTTTCCGTTTTTAGAGTATATATGTCGCCTGACGGAAAACCAACAAAATCATACAACGAAAATAATGTGCCTTATGTTCCTCTTCACCACTTGCCTATTTCTATCGCAGGAATCGAAGAAGGTGATTTCGCAATGATTGTGGGATATCCTGGACAAACCGAAAGATATCTAAGCTCTTACGGAATGATTTATAAAAGAGATTTCTTTAATCCTTCTATTGTTACCATTTTGGAAACTAAACTTAAAACGCTGAAGGTTGATATGGACGCCGATATTAATGTCCGCCTAGCAAATTCAGACTCTTATGCATCTAATGCTAATGGACATAAATTGTTTAAAGGCGAAGCTCTAACTCTTACAAACTCAGATGCTATTCAACAAAAACAAGCATTAGAAAGAGATTTTCAAAAATGGGTAGAAAGCGACAAAAATAGAAATGAAAAGTATGGTAAGGTTTTAAGCAGTTTAAAAAATAGCTATGAAGCATTCGGACAACCAACTATAGATTTAATTTATTTATCGGTTGGGCTATTGCAAGCAGGCGATAATGTCATGAGTGCACAAGGATTTATGAATTTAGCAAACTTACTAAAGGATAAAAAGAAGAATCAAACTTCTATTGACCCTGTTATTACTAGTCTTAAAAAAACAAGCGACAAAATGTTCGAAAAATATTTCCCAAATACAGATCGCAAAGTCTTTGAAGCTACTTTAAAACTTTATGTAAAAGATATTCCAGTGGAAAGACGAAACCCTGTATTTAGTAATTATATTTTTAAAAATTTTAAAGCAAAAACTGAAAACGAATCTATCGAAAAATTTGTTCAGGCTTCTTATACAAAATCTATTTTTACTGATAAAGGTAGGATGGACGCCTTCTTAGCTAATCCAACTTATAAAGCTTTAAGCTCAGACCCAATTTTTAACTTTGTTAACGAAGTGTTTGCTAATTTAATGCCTATCCAAATGGCATATCTTGGAGCAATGGACGGAATTGATGTGAACGAAAGATTATTTATTGAAGGATTGCGAGAATTCCAAACTAATCGCACTTTTTATCCTGATGCTAACTCAACTTTAAGATTGACTTATGGCACTGTAAATTCTTATAAGCCTCGCGACGGCGTTGATTATCACTATGTTACTTATGCAAATGGTATATTAGAAAAAGAAGACCCAACAAATGATGAGTTTATTGTCCCTGCCGAATTAAAAGAAAAAATCTACGAAAAAGATTTTGGTAGATATGCCGATAAAACCGGAAACTTGCCAATTTGTTTCTTAAGCGATAACGATATTACAGGCGGAAACTCTGGCTCACCTATCATTAATGGAAAAGGCGAACTAATTGGCTTAGCTTTTGACGGTAATTGGGAATGGTTATGTTCTAATTTATTGTTTAGCAAAGAATTAGAAAGAACAATAAATGTTGACGCACGCTATGTTCTTTGGATAATTGATAAATTATATAATTGTCAGCATATTATGAGTGAATTAGATGTTAAAAC
>CAYRQZ010000078.1:0-8859 GCA_964426585.1 uncultured Bacteroidales bacterium
ACTCGAACCCGCGACCCCGACCTTGGCAAGGTCGTGCTCTACCAACTGAGCTATTCTCGCAATTGCGGTGCAAATATAATATTATTTTTTCCTTTCTACCAAATTTTTTTTTAGATTTTTATAATTAAATAAATATTGTCTCTAAAACTTCTGAATTTCAATTATTTATAAAAAGAAAAAAAGCCCTCGAAAGGGCTTATTTTTAATTATTATTTTCTTCTGTTTCATTTAATGGTTCAACGGCTTCGCCTTCTGTGCTTTTTTGTTTACCTTTTAAATAATCGGGTAGTTCCATTCCAGCCATTTTAAACAATTCTTCGAAAGGCGGAACTGCACCTAACATACCCGACAAAAAGTTTGCAGTTGTTGGTTTTCCACCTTGAGCACCACCGCCCATATTATCCCACACAGTAATTTTATCAATTTTAAGATTTTTTATTGCCTCAACTTGATGCTTAACTATCTCAGGTAGTTTGTCGGCAATCATAAGCATTACTGCATCGCGGGAGTTATCGCCCGCAGCTTTAACTATCTTATCAAAGCCTTCGGCTTGTTTACTTAAAATTTCATAAATACCTTTACCTTCAGCTTGCATTTTTAACAAAATAGCGTCTGCCTCGCCTTTTGCAAGTCTTCGTGTTTGTTCGGCAACTGCATCGGCTGCAATTTCTATTTTTTGCTTGTCTATTTCGGTCGGAACAACAACGTTGGCATATTGTGTTGCCTTATCACGCAATGCTCTATTTTCTTCAGCAATTTTTTCAGCACTATAGGCATCTTCCAAGGCTTTTGCTCTTTTTACCTTCTCAGCTGTAATTGCTAAACGCTCCGCCTCTGCTTCTTGTTCACGCCGCAGAGCATCCGATTTCGCAATGGTAATTTTTGCTAAATTTTCGCCCTCAACAGCATTTGCATCTGCCTCAGAAGTTTTTATACGCTCTTCTTTATTAGCATTTGCCTCACCTATTTTTGCATAAGCAACTGCATCGGCTACTTTCACTCTTTGATCCTTTTCTGCTTCGGCTTGTCCAATTTCACCATCTCGATTTTTTTCTGCAACTGACTTTTTGGCATCATTAATAGCCTTAGCAGCAGCCTCTTTACCCAATGCTATAATATAACCCGACTCATCATTTAAGTCGGTAACATTTACGTTTATAAGCTTTAAACCTATCTTTTTTAACTCAGCCTCAACATTAGACGAAACTGCCTCCAAGAACTTATCTCTATTTGAATTAATTTCTTCAATATCCATAGTAGCAACAACCAAACGAAGCTGCCCAAACAAAATATCCTCTGCCAACTTGCTTATGTCGCTTTGAGACAAACCTAAAAGACGTTCTGCTGCATTTGTCATTACGCTATCTTCGGTACTAATACCGACTGTAAATCTGGATGGTACATCAACTCTAATGTTTTGCTTTGATAAAGCAGACCTTAAATTAATTTCAATAGAAAAAGGTGTTAAATCCAAAAATTGATAATCTTGAATTACAGGCCAAATAAAAGCAGCTCCTCCATGAATACATTTTGCCGTCCTATATTCTGAATCTCGCTTGCCAACTTTACCATAAATAACTAAAATTCTATCAGACGGACAACGCTTATACCTTCTTAAAAAGGTAACTATCATTACAAATATGAAAAAAACCGCAAAAACAATGATTAAAATAAAATATTCTCCCATAATTATGAATTTAAAAAATTATTATAACATATTGATCAAAAATAAATACATTTTAGACAGATTCTACAATCAAAACCTCGCCTTGTTCAACTCCAACAACTTTAACGATTCCACCTGTTTTTATATCTGCTTTACAATCACTAATAGCATCTAAAGTTTTTAACCCTTGAATATCGATTTGCACTTTTCCTTTTCCTGACCTTTGGCTCGGAATTGTTAAATAAACAGTTCCTGTTTTACCTATGGCACTTTCAATTTTAGCGTTACCACTTTCAGTAAGTTTGCCCATTAAATAAAATAAACCAGCCATAATAAGCATCATCAATACTCCAAAAACTAATGCTAAAAATATTGTTAGCCCCGTGCTAAAACCAGAATTGATACAAGCAACACCTGTCCAACCAAAAATAGTAAAAAAAGCTATGAAATTTTTAAAACTAATAAATTGAAATCCTATACCACTATCGGCTTCAACATTCAAATCGGCATCACCGCTAGCATCAATATCTGTATCAAAACCAATGCCAATTAAAGACAGTATAAGTTGAATAATAAATATCAAAGAAAATACAATAGCAAAAATCCAAAAGATTTTTTCTAAAATTTCTATTGAAGTCCACCAAGAATTAATTGATATAAACATAGTTATATTTTTTTTGTAAATTTAACCAATTTTAAAAACTTTCATATTATTTTTTGTTTTTTTTTATTATTATTTATTTTTTAAAACATTTGTTAATAGACATTATATTTTGTAATTTAGCAGAAAATTTTCTGATGAGTGATAATTAAATTATTAAATATATATAAAAATGGCTGTTAGTTTTAAAGAATTAGGATTAGTGAACACTACAGAAATGTTCAAAAAGGCGACAGCAGGAGGCTATGCGATTCCTGCGTTTAATTTTAATAACATGGAACAAATGCAAGCTATTGTTGCTGCATGTGCTGAGACAAAATCTCCCGTTATTTTACAAGTTTCAAGCGGTGCAAGAAAGTATGCAAATCAAACTTTGCTTAGGTATATGGCTCAAGGAGCTGTTGAATATGCAAAAGAACTTGGGTGGAAAAATCCACAAATTTGCCTACATTTAGACCATGGCGATACTTTTGAATTATGCAAAAGTTGTATCGAGTTAGGTTTTTCATCTGTTATGATTGACGGGTCTCATCTGCCTTACGAAGAAAACATTGCTCTTACAAAAAAAGTAGTTGATTATGCTCATCAATTCGAGGTTAGTGTCGAAGGCGAACTTGGAGTTCTTGCTGGTGTAGAAGACGACGTCTCTGCAGAGCATAGCTCATACACAAAACCCGAAGAAGTCGTTGACTTTGTTAGCAGAACAGGCGTGGATTCTCTCGCTATTTCTATTGGCACCTCGCATGGAGCTAATAAGTTTACTCCTGCTCAATGCTCGAGAGATGAAAATGGAAAATTAGTCCCACCACCTTTACGTTTCGACATTTTAAAAGAAATCGAAAAACAAATACCCGGATTTCCAATTGTTTTACACGGCTCATCTTCGGTTCCTGAAGAATACGTTACTACAATTAACCAAAATGGCGGTAAACTTAAAGACGCTATCGGTATCCCCGAAGACCAACTTAGAGAAGCCGCTAAATCGGCAGTGTGTAAAATAAATATCGACTCTGACGGAAGACTTGCTATGACAGCTACAGTTAGAAAATTTTTCAACGAAAGTCCAGATAAATTCGACCCACGACAATATTTAGGACCAGCTCGCGAAGAATTAAAAAAACTTTATATGCACAAAATTCAAAACGTACTTGGTAGTTTTGAAAAAGCTTTGTAATAAAATCATTAACGGTGAGTATATTTTACTCACCGTTTTTTTAATATAAACTATGAATGTTTTTGCAGATAGCGGCTCAACTAAAACTCACTGGTTAATTACCGATTTAGACTATAATGTCCTTAGCGAATTTATTACTATTGGACTTAATCCATATTTTGTTAGCGAACAACAAATTTATTCAGTTCTAATTCAAAATTTTCCCGAAAAATACAATCCACTTGATGTTAATACCTTAAACTTTTATGGCTCAGGTTGTGCTATCGAAGAAAATTATACTCATCTAAGACAAGCACTTAACGAATTCTTTTTTAATGCTAAAATAAATATTTTTTCCGACATGCTTGGTGCGGCAAGAGCAGTCTTAAAAAATAAAGAAGGAATAGCTGCTATTTTAGGAACAGGAGCAAACTCCTGCTTATACAACGGAAAAGCAATTAAAAATAACGCTATTTCACTTGGATATATTCTGGGAGATGAAGGTAGTGGTGCAAATATTGGTAAAATTTTTATTAAACTTTATTTAGAAAAAAAATTAAATCCTGAAATTAGCGAAAAATTCTTTATAGAAACCGGCGAGGATAAAACTTCTATTTTAAATGCAATTTACAAATTACCACAAGCTAATAAATATCTAGCAAATTTCTGTAACTTTATTTACAAAAATATTGAAAACAAACAAATGAACGATATTGTTGAGTTTGCTTTCGACAATTTTTTTAAAAGTTATATTAATATTTATCCCAATTACAAAAATTTAAAACTTGGCTTTACAGGCTCGGTTGCAATATATTTTCAAAATATCCTGAAAAAAATTGCAGAAAACCATCAAACTCAAACACCAAATTTTGTAAAAGACCCTATTTATGGAATACTAGATTTTCATAAAACAAATGATGAGTAAAGAATACAAAAGTTTGTAAAGTTTGTTAAAAAATAAGCTAATTAATTTTGAGCGAATAGTTCTATACTTTACCAAGATAAAAATTTATTGACTTTGACAAGCTTTCAGATAACTTATAAAAATATCGCTTATTTTTAAAAGCTGTTACCTTTCGTAAACCGTTTACAATATCTCCTAAAAATATTTCATCTAAATCGTATAAGTCTTTTTCTTTAACATCCCAATAAACAACAGGAATATTAGAGTCCTTTGCAAAACTTGCAACTATTTTTACAAAAATCTGTGAACTATTATTTAAATGCCGACTTGGTAAAATTAAATTTTCATTTTTAACAAAGAATACTGAAGAATTTAAACTTTTTACTATACAGCCCGAGTTATCGCAAAGCAAAAAGTCATTAATATTATTAGTTTCTAATTTAGAAAATAGAAACAATTCTTCGTTAAATTTTGCAGTAATATCAAAATTAAACCTATGTTCAGGAATAAAAATATCATTATTTACCAAAATTTTAAAACCTTCTTGCAAAAAAGTGTAATACTCAGCTGATAAAGCTTCAACTGAAATTAAAATAGAACAGGTATTTGTTTCTAAGTCATTTCTAAAAATAGTAAATCGTGCTTTAAAACCTTTATAAATACGATTTTTTTGCAATAAAAGCTCTAAATCTGTAATTAAACTTGACCGCCGATGAAGTATAGAACGCTGATAGCCCAGCAATTTTACAGATTCTATAAAATATTGAAAATATTCATCACCGAAAAAGGCTTTTGACGAATTTCCCCTTAGTTCAAAACTAAAACTATCACCAAAAATTAAACCTCTATTATCGTGACTAATACAAGCTTTTTCGGACAATAAAATTTCCCCATTTAGCGAAATATATTTAGCCATTATTACCTAAAACAATTTGTTCACAAATTTTAAAAATATTCTCATTTGGAAAAATTTTTATACCCTTAACACCACATCTTGAAGCTGCTTCAATATCTCTATCACTGTCGCCAATCATAAAAGAGTTTTCAATATCAATATCATAAAGGCTTATTGCTTTTTCGAATAATAAAGATTTAGGCTTCCGACACAAACAATTGCCAAAATCGGGGTGATGAGGACAATAAAATAAATCATCAATCTTAGTATCAAACTCAGCAAGATGAATACAAAGTTTTATGTGCATTTCTAATACATCGTCGTGAGAATAAAGAGATTTTGCTATTCCGCCCTGATTTGAAATAATTATTACCAAATAATTATTATCTTTTAGTAATTTTATCGATTCGCCAATTCCTTGATTTATGATAAAGTCATTAACATTTGTTGTATATTTTCCAGGTTCACAGTTTATAACTCCATCTCTATCTAAAAATACTGCTTTATTCACTTAAAATTTCATTTAATAATATTACAAAATTAAGAAAAATTCACAAAACAGCAAAGAGTTTTTCATCGCATGCTTAAGTTTCAAATTAAAATAACTAAGGATTCAACAAAACTTCGTTTTTATAGATACAAAGTAAGTCTTTTATAGAAATGCTCCCACAACTCAGGTTTAAATAGCAAAGGAAAGGCAAAACCATAGACAGCCCCCCAAAAGTGAGCATCGTGTCCTATATTATCTTTTCCACGTTTTGCCATTCTATAAGAATAAATTAAATAAATAATTCCGAAAACAATTCCTGGAATAGGTAGTACTCCAAAAAAATAAATTTTATTCCATGGGTCAAAAAATATACTTGAAAAAACTATCGCCGAAGTTGCCCCTGATGCACCTACTGCAGAATAATATGGATTATTTTTATTTTTTAAAATGCCATAAAGCGATGAAATCACAATGGCAGACAAATAAAGTAGCAAAAACATTAGGTTTCCTAACTCATTCCAGACTATTTTAAAATATTGAATTAAAACTGAGCCAAATGACCAAAAAACAAGCATATTAATAATTAAATGTCCCCAGTTTGCATGTAAAAATCCATGTGTAATAATTTGCTGATATTGTTTTTTATGAACAACATCATAAGGCCTAAGCAGAAGTTTATTAAATATATCGTGGCGTTTCCATGCAAATAACGACAGAATGCCAGTTAGAATAATTATAAAAAGCACGATATTATCAGAATCCATTAATGTAAAATTTTAAATAAAAGTTCTTTTGCCAAATCAGCTTCTGAGCTACTAACAGAGCCGACCCCTTTAAGTTTTAAGTCGGTTTCGCGTAAATATGATACTATTTGTATTAATTTAGTAAGCGGATAATTTCGCATAGCCGAAACATATTCATCAACAAAATACGGATTAATTCCCAGAGTTGCTGCAAGAGATTGCTTTGACTTATCTTCTAAAGAATGTAATTTTATTAATTTAGAAAAATAATCAAACAAACGATTTACTGTCGCAACCAACGGGTTTGCTTTACTTTCTTTACTAAAATAATCTAAAATTTGATAGCAGCGCAACTTATCTTTTAATCCAACAGCCTTTTGAAGTTCAAAAATATTAAATTCACGATTTATTCCTATATTAAAAGCAATATCATTTTTTAAAATCTGCTTAGATTTATCTTGCGTAATAGCCAGCTTAGTAATCTCATTAGATAGGCGACTTAGATCTGCACCTATACTTTCGTAAAAAAGAATTAAGGCTTCTGGATGAATGGAAAGTCCTTGTTTTTTTAAGTTAATTTCTATCCACGAATAAACCTGCTTTTCGTATAGACGCTTAGATTCAAAAATTACTGCATTTTTTTTCAATAAATTATAAATTTTAAGTCTTTTATCAATACTTTTTGTGTTTTTAAAACTTAAAATTAATATTGTCGATAGCAAAGGCTGTGCAACATAAGCTTCTAAATTTTTAAAATCTTTTAAATCTTGAGCTTCCTTAAGGATTACAAGCCTATGGTTTGCCATCATTGGAAAAACGCGTGCAAGTTCTATTAAGTTTTTTGCGTTTGTATCTTTTCCATAAACAACATCTTGATTAAAAGCCTTTTCACCTTCGTTAAGCACATTTTTTTGAAGAAAATTCGTAAGTTCATCAATAAAAAAAGACTCCTCACCATAAAATAAATATATGGGCTTATAAATTTTATTTCGTAAATCAGCTAATATCTGATCAAATTCCATAATTTGAATTTTAGTTTACAAAATTAAAAAATCTTATGATTATTTAAGCTCAAATTTTAATTTTAAAGATTTTACTCAATAAACTTTTTTAGTTTTGCATAAAAATAATAAAAACATGAATAAATTAATTTTTACTTTTGCATCTCTCCTACTTTATCTAAGTAGTTATTCTTTTTCAAATTATGAAAATTTTGAAGAACTAATTTCTAAAAAGAAAGACAGCTTAAAAAACGACACTATGTTTTTTGCCCGAAGACTAGGCAACGAAATTAAATTTACATTTAACAAAACAGGTGAGTTGGCAGTTTTGTTAAACGAAAAACAAAATATTACTATTGACTCAAGTGGTAATATAGGTTTGGGGAATAATAAACCTCAATATAGAATTGATGTTTGCGGAAGTATTAGAGCAAGTGAGGAGCTACTTGTAGAGACTAATCAATGGTGCGACTATGTTTTTGACTCTGACTACAAAATTCAAGACTTTAATTTAAGAATAAATCAAATTAAAGAAAATAAGCACCTACCATATTTAAAAAGCGAATCAGAAATATTAGAAAAAGGGATACCAATGTCTGAAACACTTATTGGAATACTTCAAAATGTTGAAGAACTTTATCTTTACCTAGAGCTTTTAGAGCAAAAAGTCTCAACCTTGGAACAAGAAAATACGAAACTTAAAGCCATTATTAAAAAATGAAATTTTTAAAACACATCTTTTTAGTTTTTGTTTTGAGTTTTATTTTAATATTTTCAAAAGCTCAAAGCTACGACAGTATATCTCTTAAAGAAGATTTCGATTTTTATTCCGAACTTTTAGTTTTTGACACTTATAATTTATGCAGTTTAGACCCGAATAAAGATTGGAATATTTTTGGGGACGGAATCTCAAAAATTATTGACGGATATATTGATATGTATCTAACAACAAAAGACAAAGCCTATTTATATAAATTTATTCATCAGAGTCTTTGTATAGTTAGAAACCGAAACGACATTCACCCTGAGGCAATAGCAAAAACTCCAAAATGGACAGAAACAGAAATGTCAACATATACCGATGGTTATGTCTTAGGTGTTTTTTCAAGATTTATATTTTTAGTGAAAATCGACCAACCAGAATTAATGCAAATGCCATTATATCAATTTGATGAAATAATTCCCGATAAATTTCAGCAATATACTTGTAATTGTAATTTTACAGGAATAAAGTTTGAAACATTAGGCGAGTATGTTAATTGGTTAGAAAAACGAACTAGAGAAACTCTAGATTACTTTGTTTATGGCGGTTTATGGTCAGATGAAACTGGAATGTTGCAACCTTC
>CAYRQZ010000078.1:8959-11944 GCA_964426585.1 uncultured Bacteroidales bacterium
GCACTCACAGCAAATTTAGCATTGTATTATTCCGAATGGGCAGAGTTCGACTATTTATCTCAAGATACTACAAATACTGTTTATAAAATTACATTTAACGACTACTTAAACCAGTATTACAATAAAAACCAAAGGCTTAGCCAATACCGTGGGCAAACTTGCTACGGACACGCAAAACTAATTAATCAGCAATGGAAAAAAGAAAATTTTAGCTTAACTATCTTCAATAGAGATATGGTTTATGACCAAGATTTTTATGCTCCAGCAAATATTGTAATTAATCCAAAATATAAACGTAATACATCAGCAACAAGCATTAAGCCATTCGCTCATCCAAAAGACTTTTTAGATAATGAAAAAAATATAAATAGATTTGTTATAGAACAAGACGTAGAAGTTAACTTAAGAGCAGGCAATTCAATAAGTCTGAAACAAGGTTTTTATGTGAAAAAAGGAGCAAAATTTAGTGCTAAAATTATTCAATCCGAAAAACATTCAGAATTATAACTGATTAATTACATTAATTAAAGTTTCTTTAGATTGAACACCAACAGCTTGAAACACAATTTTGTTTTCTTTAAAAATCATTATTGTCGGGATGCTTTGAATTTTAAATCTATCAGCTAAGTCCCGTTCATAATCAACATCTACTTTCATTACTTGAATCTTATCGCCAAGTTCCTCAGCTAATTCAACCATTATAGGTCCTTGAATCTGACAAGGTTTACACCAATCGGCATAAAAATCAACAACAACAGGAGTAGTTCCACTTATTGCCTCATCAAAAGGGCTTTTTATCTGTTTAAACTCTGTTTTTGTAGTATCATTATCAGAATTTCTTTTAGAATTTCCACATGAAAACAAGCCAACAATTAAGCTTAATACTAACACTAAATTTAATATTTTTTTCATTTTACTAATTATTATTTGAATCAATTTCTTTTAAATCAGCCTTTTTCTTGTCCGGGATAAACAAACCGCTAAGCAAATAACCTATTACCATACCGTATAATGAGCTAAAATACCATTTCGACTGAATTGGGCAAGCTCCCGACATACAACCAACATATTTCCAATATAAAAAGCCTCCTAACCCGCCTAAAACCGTCAGGCTAATTCTAAATATAAGTCGTTTTTTAAATTTATTCATCTTAAAATTTTATTCCTTAAACAAATTAATTTATAATATGTTTTATTTTCTTTTAAATAAATGCAAAATTAACATTATTTAAAGGAAATTAATAACTTAAATTTGAAATAAAATTTTTTACAAGTTAATTTTGCATTTCAAATTTTTATTATGAATATAAAAAATATTTTTATTGATTTAGACCGCACTTTATGGGATTTTGACGCAAATTCTAAAGAAACAATACAAGAATTATTTTTAAAATATAAAGTAAACGAAAAATCTAATTTTGAAGAATTTTTCTTAGTTTATAAGAACATTAATGATAAATTATGGGAAGATTATCGCAATAAACAAATTGAAAAAGATATTCTTAGCTGGAAACGATTTTATCTGAGCCAAAAACACTTTGGAATAGAAAATATAGATATTGCCAAAAATTTTGGTGAAGATTATTTGACAATTAGCCCGCAAAAAACTAAATTAATCCCTTATGCTATCGAAATTTTAGAATATTTACACAAATCTTATAATATTTTTTTAGTTACAAATGGATTTAAAGAAGTTCAGTATTTAAAGATCAAAAACACTAATTTAGAACAATATTTCGACAAAGTTTTTACTTCGGAAGAAGTTGGTTGCAATAAACCAAACCCTTGTTATTTTGATTTTGTAATAGAAAAAACAAAATCAAACCCCGCCGAATCGGTGATGATAGGTGATGATATAAATGTTGATATTATAGGGGCTAAAGCTAAAGGTTTAAAAACAATCTGGTGCAATTTTAGTAATGCAAGTTCAAAAGACTCGCCCGATTTTGAAGTAAAAAGCCTTTTAGAAATAAAAAATATTCTTTAATTAAAATCTAATATTAAAAACCAAGTCGATATAGTCGGGAACAAAATTCAAACTGCTTGGTACGGTTTTGCCGTGATAATAGTTATCCGGATCTCTATTATATTCTTTTAGCTTATTATAATATACTAACTCAGGTGCATATTGAACAGAAATTACAAAATTAGGGCTCACATAAATATCAACGCCCACGGTAAAATCTAAGCCGATTTTTAAAAATTGAGTTTTCCTAAAACCCTCAATATTTGCTGGAATAAAAACATTATTTACATCTAAACTTGGGAAGCCTTCAAATTCTTTTTTATAATGATAATAATATTCGCCTAAATAATGATAACCTAAAATTAAACCCGAGCCCAAATAAAACCTATATCCTTTATTTGAAAATGCAGCTTCTAAACCAAATCTTATGTCATAAGAATAAACATCATAATAAAATTTTCTAAAAAGCATATTATTTACAATACTAGTATCATTATTCTCAATAAGAGTATCTTTCGTTGTTCCGAGAATATCTAATTTATCATTATTCAAATCAAAACTCAGATAATTAATGCTTGCACGCAAATTCATATTATCGTAATAATGCTTATATTGTAAAAATACCTTGGTACTTGGCAAATGTCCGCCACCTAAAATTCCGAAAGCTGGAAAAACATTTAAACCTACAAGATTTTTACTATTAATACTATCAACAAAAACACTATCATTAGCATAACTAACATCAGACTCATTTATTTGAGCAATATTTATTGAAATAATTCCAAAAATAAAAAATAGAAAGGAGCATGTCTTTTTCATAAGCCTAAATTTTAATTTATTTGATACCGTAAAAATAAGAATAAAATTACAAAAACTTTATCTATTTTTGAAAAATTAAATTTATAAAGTAAAATTTCACTAATTTATTTTTAACTATATGAATATTAAATCACGTTTAATCATCATGAATTTTCTCCAATTTTTTGTTTGGGGAGCTTGGATGATGACTTTAGGACATT
>CAYRQZ010000079.1:0-2220 GCA_964426585.1 uncultured Bacteroidales bacterium
AGCTGCACCAGGAGTTTACTATTACATCATTAAAGCACAAGGTTATGATGGTCAATTATACGATTTGTATGGAGCATTTCATTTAATTGTTGAAAAAAATTAAAAACCCAGACAACGTTTTGCCAATTAATTCTGTCTATAGTAAAGAATAATATAATGAGAGATGATAAAAACCTTATAAGCCGATGTCAAAAAGGTGAAAAAAAAGCCTTTGACAAGTTTTATGAGATATATTCGCCTCTTATTTTTGGAATTTGTTTAAGATATGCAAATAATACTGTTGAAGCGGAAGATTTATTTCAAGAAAGTTTTATAAAGATCTTAGACAAAATTAATGAATATAGATTTGAAGGTTCTTTTGAAGGTTGGTTAAAAAGGCTTGTTGTGAATAATGCTATATCATTTTTGCAGGCAAATCATAAATGTTTTTACGAAAATATTGATGATCTTGAAATTGCCGACATTTATTTTGATTGTGATATATTAGATCAAATGGATGAGCAAGAAATTATAAGCATTATTAATGAATTACCTGTTGGGTATAGAACTATTTTTAATTTGTACGTGATAGAAGGGTATAAGCATATTGAAATTGCTGAAATATTAAAAATATCTGACAATACAAGCCGAACGCAATTTAAAAAAGCTAGAAAATTTTTAATTGAAATTATTGAAAAAAAATATAATGGACGAATTTAACAAGATAATAAAACAAAGATTAGAAAATTATCAGAGCACTCCCCCTAAAGAGTTGTTCGATAGAGTTCGTAATAATTATCCAAAATCTAAAAGTTTTATTAATAGATACAAATATTATTTTATATCTTCTTTGATTGTCCTAACTGGCATTATTACAACTATTTATCTGTTAAATTCTAAACCTTACCATTCTGAAATTATTGAAAATAATAAACCAATTAAAATTATTGAAAATAATATTTCTGAAGATCATATTATTGTTGCAAAAGAAACTTCAAATTTGAATAATAACAATCAAAAAATTGTAAAATTACAATCAACAAAACTGAATACTTTCACCGATGAGCAGCCGGTTAAGAAATATTCTAATACAATAATATTCTCAACTAAAAGTGTTGAAGTTTGTGGTAAAACTTATGAACTAGAATTTAATGGAAAAATACAAGCAATCCAATTACCTAAAAATATTTCTATCGAAAAAGACTTAAACCGACTTGTTTTTACAGCCAAAAATTTTGGAAATTATATAATATATTATGTTGATGATGCTAATTCAGAAATTATTAAGGATAGTGTAAGTATTAATTTTAAAAATAGTCAAGTTGCAAAAGTTCATTTTTCTAATGAAAAGTTATGCACAGGCGAAGATCTTATTCTTAGCTTTGAAAATTCAAATTCCATTCCTATTTGGGATAATAATAATTTCAAAATTAATAGAATTTCAAAATCAACTTATAATATTTCAAATTTAAGTACAGGCGAAAATGAAATTTCGTTTAAGATAAATGAAAACGGGTGTGAACAATTATTTTCAAAAACAATTCAACTACTAAAACCTTTAGAATACTCTGTTTTAACAATATCTGACGTGTGTTCTAAGTCTAATGCTAGCCTTACTGTTTCTGGTGATAAAACAAGGATTGATTATTTTTCTTTAAATAATTCTATTGAGAACAAAACAGGTCTATTTACAGGATTAAATTCCGGAATTTATTATTTGAATATTAAATATGATAAAAGTTGTTTTGTTTCGGATACTCTTCTCGTGCAAGACAGCCTTAATATAATTCCATATTTTATTGCAGAAAGAGATTTAATTAATAAGAATAAATATCAGTTCATAAACCTTAGTAGAGTTGATGACAGAGGTTATGAAATTAATTCTTTAATTAAATTTGATTGGAAAGTTGATAATGAGATATTGTCGACCAAGGATAATTTTGATTATGAATTTAGCTCTGGCGGAAAACATAAGGTCGAACTTATCGCTAGTTTGAGTGAAAATTGTCAAAATATTTACTCTGAGACCTTAGAAATTGCTGAAGTAAATTTTAGAGTGCCAAACATTTTTACCCCTAACGGAGATGGAATTGGAGATGAGTTTAAGATTGTTTTTGATGGGGAATTAGTATGGTATAGAATTGATATTGCTAATAGAGTAGGAGAAGTGATTTTTGAAAGTTCTAATATAAATAAATCATGGGACGGCAAAATCAATGGTAATGACGATGCTTTAGACGG
>CAYRQZ010000079.1:2320-11503 GCA_964426585.1 uncultured Bacteroidales bacterium
TTAGATCTTAAAGCAGTAGAATAAGTTGCCATTTCAGCAAGCGGAACTCTTGCCATGATTTTTTCAAATCCTTTTTCGCTACTCATTCCCATAACAACAGCACGTCTTCCTTGTAAATCGCTCATAACATCACCCATTCTGTCGCCAGGAACAAGAACTTCAAGATTATAAACAGGCTCCATAATTTTAGCTCCAGCTTTTTTAAAGGCATTGCTAAAAGCATTGCGACCTGCTAATTTAAAAGAAATTTCGTTTGAGTCAACAGGGTGCATTTTTCCATCGACAACACAAACTCTAATATCACGAGCATAAGAACCTGTTAAAGGTCCAACCTCAATTTTTTCCATTATACCTTTTAATATTGCAGGTAAAAATCTTGCGTCGATAGAACCACCAACTATACAATTGTAATAAATTAATTTTCCGCCCCAATCTAAATTATATTCTTCTTTACCTCTAACAGAAATTTTATATTCTTTACCGTCAATTTTATACATTGTTGGGTCTGGCATTCCTTCTGTATAAGGCTCAATTATTATATGTACTTCGCCAAATTGACCTGCTCCACCCGATTGTTTTTTGTGTCGATAGTCGGCAAATGCAATTTTTGTTATTGTTTCGCGGTATTGAATTCGAGGCTTTAAAAATTCGGTTGCAATTTTAAATTGATTATCTAAATGCCATTTTAAAATGTTTAAATGATATTCGCCTTGACCTTGTACTATTAATTGCTTTAATTCTTTAGAATATTCTACTAAAATAGTAGGGTCTTCGTCTTTCATCCTATTTAGTGCTTCGCCTAATTTTTCTTCGTCCCCCTCGTTAACAGCTTTAATTGCAACTCTATATTTTGGGTTTGGCCAAACAATAGCAGGCATTTCCCAATCTTGACCAGGAGCTACTAAGGTAGAACCTGTTTTTGTACTTTTTAGTTTTACTGTAGCCCCAATATCACCCGCAAACATTTTATCAACTTTTACTCTATTTTTACCAGCGTTTACAAATAAGGTCGATAGTCTTTCTTTTGTATTGGTTTTAGAATTATACATGTCAATACTTTCGGTAAGAGTGCCACTCAAAACTTTAAAATAACAAACTTCTCCTATATGTTCTTCTACGGAAGTTTTAAAAACAAATAAAGATGGTTTTTCGTTTGAATTACATTTTATTTCAGTTCCCTCATTATTAACAAGAGGTTCAAATTTATCTGGCGAAGGACTAACATTAGCAATAAACTCCATTAAACGCTTAACACCTAAATCATTACGAGCATTTATGCAAAATATTGGAAAAATACCTCTTTGGGGAAGACCTGCTGCAATACCTCTCATCATTTCTTCTTCTGTAAGAGTGTCGTTTGTGAAAAATATTTCCATCAAAGACTCATCTGCTTCGGCTGCTTTTTCAATTAATTGAGTTTTAACTTCTTCTGCTTGTTCGGCATACTCAGCAGGTATTTCGCTAATAACAATTTCGTTAGCTTTAAGAGTGTACATTTTATTTGTAATAACATCAACTATTGCATTAAATCCTACGCCAGCATTGACAGGAAATTGTGCTAATACTGCATTACCACCAAAAGTCTCTTTTATTGCTTCAACAGTTTTTTCAAAGTTGGTTTTCTCATGATCTAAATGATTCATAGCAATAATCATCGGCTTATGGGCTTTTTCTACGTAGCGAGCATGAATCTCTGTCCCAACTTCTACACCGTTTGCAGTATTTATTAACATTAAAGCAATGTCTGAAGGGAATAATGATGAAACTAAACCACCAATAAAATCGTCCATTCCTGGATTATCAATTATATTGATTTTTGTATTATTAATTTCTGTGTACATTACTGTCGAAAACAGAGAATTACCATTTTCTTGCTCAATAGGACGATGGTCCGATACAGTATTTTTACTCCCAATATCACCTTTGCGATTGATAACACCTCCTATTTGCAACATAGATTCAGCCAGAATAGTTTTACCAGAACCTGAGTTGCCGACTAAGGCAATATTCCTAATTTGTTCAGTTTGATAGTTTTTCATATTATTACTAAAGAATTAATTTTTTAATTATTATTACTCAATATTTTGGCTGACAAAAATAATAAAAATAAAATATCTACAAATTATATACTATTAATATTTAATAAAAAGGAAAGTATTTATTTAGTTGACAATAAAATTTCTATTAAAAATTTTATTTAGAATTTTTAAATTAAATTTGCATTTAGTATTTTAACGAATAGTGAGAAAAAAATTTATTGTAAATCTTATTTTCCTTCTTTTTCTGAATGTGTTAGTAAAACCATTCTGGATATTTGGAGTAGAAAGATCTGTACAGAATATTGTTGGCGCCGAAGAATTCGGTTTTTATTTTTCATTATTTAATTTCTCGCTTTTATTAAATATTGTTTTAGACCTTGGAATAACAAATTTTAATAATAGAAACATTTCTCAAAACCCTCAACTTCTTAGTAAACATGTTTCAAATATTATTTCTTTAAAATTTTTGCTCGCTATTCTCTATGCTATCTTAACTCTTGCTGCTGCTTTAATTATTGGATACGACCTTAGACAATTTGAAATTTTAGGAATTTTAATCTTAAATCAGTTCTTATCTTCGTTTATATTGTATTTAAGGTCTAATATCTCTGCCTTACAATTTTTTAAAACCGACAGCTTAATATCTGTATTAGATAGGTTTATAATGATTGTTGTTTGCAGTATCTTAATCTGGGGAAATGTCTCTGAACGACAATTCAAAATTGAATGGTTTGTTCTAACTCAAACATTAGCTTATCTAATTACGGCTTTGATTACTTTAATAATTGTTATTTCAAAAGCAAAGTTTTTTAAATTGAATTTCGATTTAAGATTTTTTAGAGTTTTTCTTAGAAAAAGCTATCCTTATGCTTTGTTGATTTTATTAATGGCTTTTTATAATAGAATTGACTCAGTAATGTTAGAAAGATTGTTGCCAGACGGAAAACAACAAGCAGGTATTTATGCCCAGGCTTTTAGAATTTTAGAAGCCGCCTCAATGTTTCCGTATTTATTTTCAATTTTGCTCTTACCTATGTTCTCTAAAATGCTGAAGAAAAATGATAGCATAAACGAGCTTGTTAGATTGTCTTTTTCAATGATTATTGTTCCCGCTATTTTTGTTGTGATAGTATGCTTTTTTTATAACGAACAAATAATGAACTCAATGTATTGGGAACATGTCGATGATAGTTATCAAACTTTAAGTTTCTTAATGACTGGCTTTTTAGGAATTAGTACAACATATATCTTTGGTACACTTTTGACAGCTAACGGTAGCATGAAGCAGTTAAATATTATGGCGTTTGGAGGAATGATTTTAAATATTTTGTTAAATTTTATCTTAATACCTAATTTACAAGTTATCGGTTCTGCTATTGCTGGGATGACAACTCAGCTAATTACTGGTCTTACACAATTAATTCTAGCTAAATTTGTGTTTAAATTTAATACTAATTATAAATTTATTTTCTCATTATTATTATTTGCTTGTCTTGTAATTCTTGTGGCTATTGTTTTAAAATATTTTAATTTTTATTGGATTGTTAATATTTTTATTATTGGAATTGTAGCTTTGGTTTTATCTTTTGTTACAAAATTATTTAAACTTAAAGATATTTATCAATTATTAAAAGAAAGACAAGATATCAAATCGCATAGCTAAATAACATGGTCGCTTTATGGAGCGTGCTAATACTTAATAAATCAAAAGAAATATTAAGATAAAAGTCTTAAAACATAAAAATAAATTATATTTGCATTTATATAGTCAAGTTTGTACATGAACAAAACTAATATCGAAATATCTGTCGTTTTACCAGTTTATAACGAAGAAAATAATCTCGAATTGCTTTATTCTAGACTTTTGAAAAACTTTGAAAGTATGAATATTTTAAATTATGAAATTATTTTTGTTAATGATGGAAGCCTCGACTCTTCGATAGAAATAATAAAGAATATTGCTACCGAAAATCCAAAAAAAATAAAATTTATAGATTTTAGCCGAAATTTTGGACATCAAATTGCAATATATGCAGGAATTGAAAAAGCCTCTGGAAATTACATTATTATAATGGATTCTGACTTGCAAGACCCTCCAGAGGAGATTGTAAACCTATACAATAAAGTTAAAGAAGGTTACGATGTTGTTTATGCAAAAAGAAAATATAGAAAAGGAGAAAGTTTTTTCAAAAAACTTAGTGCTAAACTTTTTTATAGGATTATGCGAAGCATAACAAAATGCAATATCCCCGTTGATGTCGGCGATTTTAGAATCATTTCTCGAAAAGTGGCTAAGATATTATTAAAAATGCCCGAACAAGATAAGTTTTTACGAGGACAAATTGCTTGGGTAGGCTTCAAACAAACTTATATAGAATATGATAGAGACCAACGAAAAGAAGGAAAAACTAACTTCTCAACTGCAAAAATGATTAGATTTGCAATAGACGGAATTACTTCTTTTTCTGACTTTCCTCTTAGATTTGCTACTTATCTCGGCTTTTTTGTTTCTCTTATTTCTTTTGTCTTAATTTTGTGGACATTGTACCAGAGACTTGTTGCAAAAGAATATGTGCAAGGTTGGGCTTCTATTATTTTAAGCGTTTTATTTATGGGGGGAATTATGTTAATGACTATCGGAATTATTGGCGAGTATATTAGTCGAATAGGAAACAATATTAAAAATCGACCCTTATATATCATTAACGAAACAAATATTGATGATGATGATAATGAAGAAAAGGGGGCTGATTAAAATACTACTTGCTTGTTTTGCCTTGCTATTTTTTGCCCTAACTATTTTTTTCCTCGGAAATAAATTTGATAAAAAAAATATACAAATTGTGGGCGAGCTTCAAGCTAATTTTGATTCTTATAAATATTTCATTAGTTTCGAAGATGATAATTATATAAACTCAACTGTTAATGTAACTAATACAAATGCTTTTTCTGGTCGAAATTCTGTTTTTTTGAAAAACTTTAGTGAAGTTAGCCCTTTAATAACTGTTCCATTCCCTAGTTCCGATACTTTAGATTTAGATGAAGTTAATTTTAACTTTTGGTTAAATCAAGACTCCTCTTATATCAAGATTCTTTTTGTTTTTACTATTATTGATGCTGATCAAAACGTTCTGTATTGGAAAGATACTCTTATAGAAAAACAAAACTTAAATCCTAAAAACTGGTATAATTATGATAAAACTTGGAAGATACCTTCTGAGTTTGTTAACGCTAGTAATTCTATTCAAGTTTTTATTTGGAACAAAAATGAGGCTAGCACAACGGTTTATTTTGATGATCTTGAAATATCATTGAAAAAAGAAATAGATTTCACCAAATTAAAATCTATTTTGATTGATTTTGAAGATAATAAATTTGAAAAAATTAGTTCAAAATATTTTAAATCGGGAATGTATAGTGCCTTTGCAAAAGGAAAAGACGATTATTCTGAAAATTTCTTTATAAGTTTTAGGGATATTAATACCCAAAATTTGAATAAAATATTACTTAGCTTTAATTTTTTAAGCGAATCAGATGATTTAAATGCTGTCTTTTTAATATCAGTTTGTGATTCTGCTAAAAATGAAGTATTTTGTAACGAAATAGAACTCCCCAAAACAGATTTTGAAGCTAAAGAGTGGGAAGTTATTAATGCCGAAATTAATATTCCTCACAATATTATTGAAAAAGGAAGTTTCCTTAAAATTTATCTTTGGAATAAAAATACTAATACTGTTTTTATTGATGATGTGTACTTAATTTTTAAAGATAACGAACTTAATTATGGCATAAAACAAACTGCTTTTAATTTCCTCGAAAAAAAACAGTTCCAAGCTAAACAAAATTGCCCTCCTTACAGATTTTATATTGTAAATTATATGAAAGCTTACTCTAAAAACGAACAAGTTTTAAGTAGCCTTTTTAACAAAACTCCTCAAATTTTAATTGGTAAGTTTATTCAAGGTTCTGTAAGTCAGCAGATTATTAAAATTAAATCTCCTAAAATTGAATTGCTCGAATTTGCTGATGATTTGATTAAGCTTAAGGATATTAGCTTTCCTTTGAAAAACTTTAATAAGTTGAAGTTTTTTGCTGATAATTCTAAAGTTTTTGCTTTTGATAAGGAGGATAAAGAAATTTCTGTTTATTCGCTTGATAGAGATTGCGTTAAATTAAACCTTGAAACTAATTTCGAATATAATTCTAACAATAATATTATGGCAATATTTTATGCCGATAATAACACAATATCAATCTTTAATGATGCTGGATATGTATCAGATTATTTTTTGAAAAATGATACTTATATTTTGAATAAAACCAAAAAATTATTTGAACTTAAAAACAAGGATGCCCAAGTATTTAAAGGAGCATTCTTTAAACAAAATTTTGAAAATGTTTTAGTTATTTTTAAAGAAAAAGAAAACACAAAATACTTGTTTTTTGATTTTGACCCAATAAGCAAATCTTGGATAACTTCAAGTTTTCATAGCAATTTGTCCTTGCAATTTTATGATAAATTAGATGCAAAATCCGAATATTATTTAGCGGATTATGATAATAACGGTATTTCTGAACTTCTACAATATTCAAGAGAAAATAGGTTTAGCTTAAAAATAATTAATTTTGATTATCGAAGTTATAAAATATTGTATGATATCGATTTTACTGGCTTTAGCAATAAACAAAACCCAAAATATTACGAAATAAACAAACTATTAGTAGGTAATTTTTTTGGAGGTGATAAAACTCAGCTTATTATTTTCCAAGATAATAATAACAATGTGGACTGGCTAACACAAAAAACAGAAATATATTCATTTGATTAAGAATATGAAAAATATTGTATTAATAACTGTTATGTTATTTGTTCTCTTTTCTTCTTGTAGTTTTTTTAACAAAGAAGAAACAAAACTTGATTTTAATGTTAATGAGCTTGATTTTTTTACTAATTATAATTCAAAAATTATTGAACTTGATTATGACGGCGCTTTGGAAAATGGATTTGTAATTCCCTCAGTCAAGCAAACTAATAACGGCTTTTTTAATTTTTGTTTTAGTATTACTAATAATTCAAACATTGAAAAGGAGTACTATTATAAAGTTTATTATCAAAACGATTCCTACAAGTTTCCAGAGCAAGATGCAAGAAATGAAAATGTACAAAATGAGTTTGCTCATGAAAACTTTTATGGCTCTTGGGAAAATATAGAAATTGGATTTATACAAACGCAAAAAATTAAACCTGGCGAGAGCCTTAAGGTTATTGATAGTTTGCGAATTGTTGGAAACCCTCGAAATGAAGAAAAGTATTATTATAAAGGAGAAAACGATAGATGGAAGCGAAATCCACGAATGGGAGAGTATAGTGTTTTGTTAGTCGTGGTTGATAAAGATAATCTTAATAAAATACCTGACTATATAAAACATATTGATATAAAACATAATGAAACCTTTATAACTCCATATTTTTATTTTTTGTACGGCGACGGTAAAAATATAGATAATTGTTATAAATTTTTACAAGAAAAAGTTATTAAAATTGTAGCAAAACCAAACTTAGGAGCTGGTATTTACTCAAGTGATTATGCTTACGATAAAAGTACAAAAGACCTAGATAAATTTTATTCTTGCAACTGTAATCAAAATGGTAATATGTATAAAAAGGCTCATTTTGAGCAGTTTATCCATTATGTTGATGAGTCTTCCAAGTTGTTTAATGTGCCTATCGTTGAAGATTTTTTTGATGGAAATTTTACTAATGAAGAGTATAATTGGCTTAGAGCTTTTTATAGGACTGAAGACCGAATTACAGTTTTGCCACAAGTTGCTCAGTTCCCTTGCGAAACTGTGGCAAGTGACTCAATTAATAATAAAATTGTCATGCGTAATCCTGCAACAAAATATGGAGAATGGCAAAAGCAAAATGTTGGCGTAATAACTCGACATGGCTTTACTTATGGAAAATATACTGTAAAAGTTAAACTTACAGAATTATTAAATAAAGATAATGTTTGGAACGGTATTACTAATGCAATTTGGCTAATTCATCAGCCAGGTCGCGGAAATGAAACAGGTTGGAATCTTCGTCGCCCATGTCGGAATAATGGTTATATGAAAACTTATTGGGGAGGGCGTTACGACGATAGAGTTGAACAAGTTAGTTATTCAGAAATCGATTTTGAAATTTTAAAAACTGTTCCTTATTGTCCCTCTGGAAAATTCCCGCCTGTGTATAAAACTTGGGAGGCTATTAATAATATGGTAAGTGCTTGGAATGTTGATTTACCCAATGATGTTAAAAAAGACGAAGGCAAAATTGCTGTCTGTTGTACAAATTGGGATATGGCTTGCTGGGATCCTAAAAACTTTTCAACAGGTTGTCATAAAATTGAATATAATGGCAAATCATATTTTGCTCATAGATGGGACGATACCTATAGAGCTGTTACTACAAAATATATGGCTTATGATGATGAGCTTTTTGCATCTGATTATTATTATTTTCAAATCGACTGGCAGCCCGAAAGAATTATTTGGCGTATTGGTCCCCAAAAAAATAAACTTTATGATGTCGGTTACATTGATAACACTATTTCTATGATACCCGAAAATCAAATGGTGCTAATTATTACTCAAGAATTTCATAATACCGACTGGTGGCCTGGGTCCCCTTACGAACAAAAAAATATCCCTTTCCCAGCCAAAGATTATGTCGGAGAAATCTATGAAATTACTATTGAATAAAGAAAAAAATAATTTTTATTCTTTATTATAAGTTTCTTCGTCTTTATTGTAAAAGAAGCTTAGGTTTTTATGTTTGGTAAAAAAAGCTAATAAATCTTGACTGGTATTAAATTTCTCGTCAATATTATCTGTTACTTCAAAAAGTTTAAATTGTTTGTCGTTTTGCATTTCAATTTTATAAAAATAATAAGTATCATTATCTTTCATATTTACAAACCTTATTTTGTCAATATCAGTAAAATGACAAATATAAGTGCCAGCTACAGAGTATATCTCGTCAGAAGAGTTATATTCGTATTTTTCTGCTTTAAACTTTTTATCATCTATTTTTGAAAAAATAAAATAATTCGCATTGTCAGAATATTCATTTGCAACTATCCATTTTCCCAAAAAAGAT
>CAYRQZ010000080.1:0-2456 GCA_964426585.1 uncultured Bacteroidales bacterium
GTTGGTCCAAAAAAATCATAATTCCAAGGATAAATTTGGTTTGGAAAAGTGTTGTAATTTAATGTGTTAGATGGCTCTAAAATTTTTCTAACATTTAAAACTCCATTTAAATTAGAGATTTCATCGGCAATTTCTTGACTCGCTAAAATATTGCAAGCCCTATTGTTATTTATTGAATCTAAAACTTGAACATTAAAACCTTTTAATAAGCTTTTGAAATTTGTGTATTCTTCTGTGTTTATTCTAAATTTAAAATATCGAGTATAATTTTCTTCAAATAATATGTCATTAATGTATATTTTAGCTTCATCAATTTTTATAATATCCCCAGGTTTACCGATAACTCTAGCAATAAGGTTTTCTTTTTTAGAAAAAGGAGGATCGTAAAGTTCTGGTGATTTGTACATAATTAAATCGCCATAATCTAAAATTGAATTTGCCGAAGGTTTAATAAATTTTAACGGCATATTAGGGTTTTTTACATATTGAATAAAAAGTGTTTTTTTTCCGTTCATGCAAACTTGAACTTTATAAATACCACTAAAAACAAAAAATACAATTGCTAAAATAAAAATTAAAGCACAACTAATAACAATAAATATTTTATACTTCATTTTTTTACTCATTATGAACAATTTTACCAATTCTTGACCATCTAAACCCACCGTATTCTTTATCTCTGGACATCCAAATTAGCCATGCTTTTCCAACAATGTGATCTTCAGGAACAAATCCCCAAAAACGTGAATCAGCAGAGTTATGTCTATTGTCGCCCATCATCCAATAATAGTTCATTTTAAAAGTGTAATTATCAGCTTGTTTTCCGTTTATAATCGCTCTTCCGTCTTTAATTTCTAATTTATTACCTTCATAATAACCAATTAATCTCTCGTATAAAATTAAATTTCTTTCGTTTAGTTCAATTGTTTGACCGGCTTTTGGTATGTATAAAGGTCCAAACCAGTCTTCGTTCCAATCAAAATTTTCATTATGTGGGTAAATTCTAAAATTCTCTTCGCCTTTTACTTTAAAGTCTGGGCGAACACTTTTTATAAATAAAAGATTATTAAATTTATTATATGTTATTTCTGTTAAAGGTATGATAAAACTAGAATTTTGCATTCTAATATCACTTTTATTTATTTTATTCTCTCTAAGAAGTCTTTCAGGAATATTGCTTCCGTCAGTTTGCACTATATAATTAAATTGTTTGCTAGGTATATTTTTTTGTTTTTTTTCATTTACATAAACCTCACCTTCTTTTATTTCTAATGTATCTCCCGCAATTGCTACACATCTTTTTATATAGTTTTCTCTTTTGTCAATAGGTCTTACAATAATATCGTAAACTTCTCTAACAATTTGTCGTGCAAGTTTATCATAATCTGCTTTTGTTTTAAGTTTATTCCCATCTTTGTAAAATACTTTGTCTAATTGGTAGAGTTTATTTGCTGCATCTTGAATAAGTTCTTGATTGTGGCTAGCATTCATTTGAGGGTCAAACAATCTATATGCTATGTCGTTATAATAATTACTATTTTTTAAAGTCGTCAATATTGAAGAATCATTTGTTTGACTTAAAACTGCTAAATCATATTGCTCCATAATATATGAACAAATCCTAATTATATCGTAATAGTCTTGAGCTTGGTTTTGCACTACTACTGTGTCTCCAGTGGGATAGTTAAAAACAACCATGTCATCTCTTTTTACTTCGCCCCAGCCCGACATTCGCCTAAACTCATTTTGTATCCAAGTTAGGTATGATTTTGTGCTTTTGGTAAGTGGCAAAGTATGATGAACAAAAGGAAAAGATATAGGTGTCATCGGAACGCGAGGTCCGTAAGCAACTTTACTTACAAATAAATAATCTCCAACTAGTAGTGTTTTTTCCATTGATGAAGTCGGAATAGTAAAGGCTTCGAAAAAGAAAATGCGAATAAATGAAGCAGCAATAACTGCAAAAATGATAGCATCGACCCATTCTAAAGTTTTTCTTTGAATTTTTGTGTAAGTTTTATCTTTTTTAGGTTTCCAAAATGCCCATCTGACTTTCTTGGTAATGTATAAATCAACAATAATAAGCTCTCCAAGCAACCACCAATAATTTTTTAACCATAAAACCCATAAAATATAGCATATAGTAATGATTGTAAACCATGCCCATTTGTTTTTTAATGCTTTAAATGCTTTATTGTTAGTGATTTTAGTTTTTACTTTTGATACTTTTGCCATATTTATAAATTTAATAAATTTTTCATTGTGTAATAACCTGTTTTTCCATGTATATATTCTGCCGCTAAAATTGCTCCAGTAGCAAATCCCAAGCGACTTGAGGCAGAATGTGATATTTCGATTTTATCAATATTATTTTTCCAAATAATTTTATGATTTCCAAAGACTTCGCCTTCTCTAAAAGCCTCAATTTCTAAATTATCCTTATTTTGTTTTGGAAA
>CAYRQZ010000080.1:2556-9922 GCA_964426585.1 uncultured Bacteroidales bacterium
CAGTCGTAAATGTTTTGTTTTGAAGAACTTGGAGTACTAAATTCAATTGCGATATCACACTTGTCTTTTAATTCTTTATTAATTGATACGTTAGAATTAGCATCAATTATTGCAGTAATTAAGTGTCCTCTTTTTATTGCTAATTCTTCAATAATTTTCCCCATTTTGCCGTATCCTAATAATGCAATTTTCATAAAAAGTATATTCAGTTTGTAAAAATACAATTAATTTTGACTAATTAATGTTTGAAGTAAAGAAAATTCTTAATAAAAACCTAAATGTTATTTATTTGGCATCCACTTTTTTAGTAAGTTAACAATAGCGTCCTCAGAATATGGTTTTGTAATGTAATCGTTGAAGCCTGCTTTTATGAACATTTCTTTTTCGTTGTTAAGGGCAAAAGCCGTTTGTGCAATAATGATAACATTTTTATTAAATTCTCTGATTTTTATTGTAGCTTCATAGCCCGATAAAATGGGCATTTTGATGTCCATAATAATAAAGTCTATATCGGGAGTGTTTTTGCATAGCTCAACAGCCTCTAAACCATTATTAACACTGTATATTTCTTCACATTTGTCGAATAAAAATGCTTGTAAAAGAGTTTGTGCATTTTCATCGTCTTCGGCTAAAATGATTTTAAGATTAGTTTTAAGCTCATGTTCTTCTTTTGTAGGTAAATCTTCAATTTCTTTAAGTTTAGATTTTTCAAATTTTATTGTAAAGCTAAAAGTTGTTCCTTTGTTTAACTCACTTTCAACAGAAATTTTGCCTCCAAGTAATTCGACATAAGCTTTTGTAATTGCTAACCCTAATCCCGACCCTTTATTGCTTGCACTATGTTCAATATGTTCTTGCCAAAATCTTTCGTAAATGTGATTAATTTTATTTTTATTTATTCCTATCCCCGAATCTTTAACATAAAATTTTACAAAATTATTTTCTATTTCACAGCCAAATTCTACAAATCCGTTCTGGGTAAATTTAATAGAGTTTTTTACTAAATTAGTTAAAATTGCAAATAATTTATCGTTGTCTGTATTTATTAAATCATTTTCTTGCGAGACATTATTAACGAATTTAAAATTTATTTTTTTTTGATTGGCTTCTAATAAAAAGAAATCATAAATGTTTTTGCAAAGCTCCGAAATGCTTGTCGGCGAATTATATACAACTTGTTGGGCTGCATCAATTTTTGAAATGTTTACAATGTCGTTAATAATATTTAATAATCTATTTCCGCTTTTTATAATTAAATCAATATAAGTTTGTTGTTTTTCTTTAGTAATATTTGATTTTTGTAATAAATTAGCAAATCCTAAAATGCCATTCATAGGTGTTCTAATTTCATGGCTCATATTTGATAAAAAAGCAGATTTTAGTCTGTTGCTTTCTTCGGCTTGTTCTTTTGCTTGTACTAATAGAGTTTCTGTTTCTCGCCTTTTTGTAATATCTCTTGTAACACCATGAAAACCAATAAAATTATTGTTTTCATCTAAATATGGTGAAAGTAATAGCTCGCCCCATTTTGTACAACCGTTTTTGCAATTATATTCTAACTCTATGGTAATTAAAGTGTCTGGATTTTTATTATTTTTAAAAATATCAACATTTTTATGCAAGGTTTGTTGTGCTATTAAAGCGCTTTCTTGAGTAAATCTTTCATCAATAGTTTGATTGAGATATTCTTCTACTGTATAACCAGTAAAACCTGTTATTGACGGGGTAACAAATAAACTTCGCCCATTAAAATCTATTAACCAGACCACATCTGTGATTTTTTCGGAAATTCTTCGATATTTAGTTTCATTTTCGCGTAGTGCAACTTCTATTAATTTGCGATTTTTTAGCTCAATTTTTAAAAGTTTATTTTTTGTGTAAGCAATAAAAATAAATAACAATAAAAGCAATAATAATATTACTAAAAGTGTTGAAACGAAAACTTCTTTTAAAATACTATTAAACCATTGTGTTGCTTCAAAATCAATTCCAAAAACTGCTTTAACTTCTCCAGTATTAGGATTGTGAAGTGGAATAAAAAAACTAACCCATTTGCCCCATCTATCTTTTGTTGCGTTTGAAAAAATTATGGTATCATTTAAAAATGCTTTATAATAAGAACTATCTGCCTCGTTAAAAATTTGACCTGAAGGTGAGCAATCTTTTGAGTTGGCAGGTTCAGAATCGGCTATAAATACAAGTTTATTATTTTTTATAGTGTAATAATAGCAAAATCTTGCATGATCAATTTTTTTTATAATGATACTTAATTTTTCTTTTAATTCTTTATATTCATTCTTTGTCGTATCTGATGAAATAGCATCTAAATTCTCTATTAAATCATAAGGTATCAATTGAGAGCTAATTACAGCTATATCTTTTAAATTTTGGTGCCTACTTTTTATAATATTTGTTCGCATTTCTAAAATATACCAAAACCCTACTGTAATTAGGATAAGAAATATTGCTATTTCAGGCAAAATTTTTAATAATTTTTGTTTAAAACTCATTTTAGAAAAATGTCAAATTCTGAACATCAAAGATACAAAATGTTTATGATAATAACAAATTTTATAATAATTTTGTTTTAAAGTAGATAATAAAAATTTTTCTTTATAAGCTTAATGAATTTATACTAACTCAACTTTAAGCCCGAAATTATTTCGCTAATATTACTAACTTTCTGTTTTTCACAGTATTTAACTATATCTTTAATTATCTTAATTGTTATGTCGGGTTCTATAAAATTTGCTGTTCCAATTTGAACACAAGAAGCGCCGGCAAGCAAGAATTCTATAACATCTTCGGCGTTCATTATTCCTCCTAGTCCACAAATAGGAATTTTTACTTCTTTTGCAACTTGCCAAACCATTCTTAAAGCGATAGGTTTTATTGCTGGACCAGATAAACCTCCTGTTATGGTAGAAAGTTTAGGTTTTCTTGTTTTTGCATCTATTGCCATGCCTAAAAAAGTATTTACTAATGAAAGGCTGTCGGCTCCTTGTTCTTCAACGGTTTTGGCTATTGAAACTATGTCGGTTACATTCGGCGAAAGTTTTACCATTAAATGTTTTGAGTAAACTTTTCTTACTTCTTTAACTACTTCGCCAGCCGATAAACAGCTTGTGCCAAAAGCCATACCACCTTCTTTAACATTCGGGCAAGAAATATTGAGTTCTATTCCGGGAATGTTTTCTAAAGCATTTATCATTTCGGCTGTGGCAATATAATCTTCAATGGTAGAGCCCGAAACATTTACTAATATGTTGGTTTTTAGGTCTTTAATTATAGGATAAATATTTTCACAAAAATATTTTACTCCTTTATTTTGTAAACCTACAGCATTAAGCATGCCCGAAGCTGTTTCAGCCATTCTTGGATATGGATTACCTTCGCGATGGTTTAGTGTTGTGCCTTTAACAATAAAACCCCCAAGTTGATTCAAATCCAAAAAATCTGAAAATTCAATACCGTACCCAAAAGTTCCGGAGGCTGTTAAAATTGGATTTTTTAACTTTAATCCATTAAAATCAATATTTAAGTTTACCATATTATTTCTTTTGAGTTAAATACAGGTCCTTCGGTGCAAACACATTTGTGCCCGTGTTTTGTATTTTGTACGCAACATAAACAAGCACCAATACCACATGCCATTAAGTTTTCTAAAGAAACTTCACATTCTATATTATTACTGTTTGCCCAAGCCGAAAGATTTTTTAACATTATTTCAGGACCGCAAGCATAAATTTTTTCAAAATTAAACTCGGGGCTTGAAAAAATTGAATGGTCTAAAACATTCCCTTTTTCTCCATAGCTACCGTTATCAGTTGTGTAAAAAACATTGCCATATTTTGCAAAATGATCTTTTAAAACAATATTGTCTTTACTTCGATAGCCTAATAAAATTGTTGACTCAATACCAAATTTTAAAAAATATTTAGCTGTATATAATATAGGTGCAACTCCAATGCCACCACCAACTAATAAAACTTTATTCGTACTTGGCAAACTATATGAATTTCCAAGCGGAAAAATAATATTGACAAATTCTCCAATTTTTATTTCTGATAAGGCTTTTGTACCTTCCCCAACAATACTTATAAGTAAACTAATTGTCCTTTTATCATAATTAACATTATGAATACTGACCGGACGCCTTAAAAAGGTATTAGGAGACTTTGTAATTTTAATTTCTACAAATTGGGCAGGTAAAATTATTGGCAAATCTATTTCAGTCTGAAGTTTTAATAAATAATAATCTTCATTAAGTTTTTGGTTACTAATAATTTCAAAATCCTGAATTGTTTTTTTCATATCATCAATTATTCCTGAGCAAATGTAATAATTTATTAACAAATTTTATTATTTTTGATAAATTTTAATTCTCTATATAAATTATGTTTGGGTATAATAATTGCTTTGAATAAATAAATTATTAAATTATGAAAAATATTATTTTTTTACTGTTGATTGCTACAAGTATTTTAACTTCATGTAAATCTCAAAATAAGAGTGTAATTAGCTCTAATGAAAATTTATCTTCTACCCCAAGTTTTGAGAATAATTTAGCTGAAATAAATGCTTGTGGTGTAAACCAAAATGATAGATTAATTGATTTTTCTTTTAGTTTATTTGATAATATTGCAAGTGTAACCCCGCTAAAAAATACAAGCGTATCGCCTGCGTCTTTAAATATTGCTATTGGTATGGTATATGCCGGAGCTATGGATAAAACTGCGAAAGAAATAAGCTCCATTATTGGCTTCGATTCAACTAAACAAAGTTTTTTTGATAATTTTTCTTTGTATTTGAATTATTTAAACTCATTTAGCGAAGATGAAAATTTTGAATTTAATTTGGCTAACAGAGTATTTCTTGAACAGTCTTATTCAGTTTTGGAAACTTATAAGGAAAATATTAAAAAATATTTTTCTGGAGCTTTTCAACTTGCCGATTTTGTTCATAATGCTGAAAAAGAAGAAACAAATATTAATAGTTGGGTTGAAAAGATTACTAAAAATAGAATTAAAAATTTACTTCCTAAGGGAACTTTAGCCTCAAATACTTCAATGGTTTTAGTTAATGCCTTGTACTTTAAATCGGATTGGCAATATCCTTTTCTAAAAGAAAGAACTTACGAAAAAGATTTTTTTCTAACGAGTAGCGAAAAAATTAAAACTGAGTTTATGACTCAAAGAATAAAAAGCATTAAATATTGTGAAATTGAATCTTACCAAGTTATTGAAATGACTTACAAAACAAAAGATGTTTCTTTAATATTTATTTTACCACGAAATAGTAGTGTTGAAAACCTTTCTAATTTAAATTTAAGTGGTGAGCAATACCGTAAAATTTTGAAATCTTTAAAATTTGAAGAAGTTTATATTGAAATTCCTAAATTTAAAATTGAATCTAGTTTTGAGCTTTCAAATATGCTTAAAGCAATGGGAATTAATTCTGCTTTTGCAGATGCCGATTTTTCTGGTATTTCCGGACATAAAGACCTAGTAATTAGTAAGGTTATTCAAAAAACTTTTTTTGAAGTTGATGAAAAAGGCTCTGAAGCTGCTGCTGCTACTGCAATAGAAATGAGACTTACATCTTCTTATGTACAACCAGAATTGAAAATTACCTATGATTTTATTGCAAATAGACCATTTTTCTACGTACTAAAAGAAAATAAATTTAATACGCCTTTGTTTATTGGACAGTATGTAAAACCATAAATATAATTCTTACAATTATGAAAAATAATATTATTAAATTCTTATTAATAAATATTCTTGTTCTTTTCGGTTTTTGTTTATTCGCCCAAAATTATTATTGGGTATTTTATACAGATAAAATTGGCGTCAACTTTGACCCTTACGAGTATTTTGACTCTAAAGCAATAGAAAGACGCGAAAAATTAGCTTTGCCTTTATATGACATTAGTGATTACCCTGTTAATTCTAATTATTCTAGTTTAATTTCTGCTTATTGCGACGAATATATTGGCGAAAGCCGTTGGTTAAATGCCTCGGCAATTTATACAGATAGTCAAAGAATTGAATTTATTTCTAAGTTTGATTTTGTTTTAAAAGTTCAGAAAATTGATAACGATTTTGTTTTAGCCGATATTGAGGAAGATGAACAAAGTTTTGAAACTAATTTTGTGAATAATAAATATCACGAACAAATTGAGAGAATGCAAGGCGAAAAATTTATTGAAAAAGGTATTGACGGAAAAGGATTGCGAATAGCTGTGTTTGACGGCGGTTTTCCGAATGTAGATACACATCCTGCTTTTAAACATTTACGCGATAATAATCAAATTGTCAAAACTTGGAATTTTCCCAAAAAGAAGGAAAATGTTTATGGCTGGAATTCGCATGGAACAAGTGTTTTAAGTTGTATTGCCGGAATTGATAATGATGGAAAAAATATTGGCTTAGCAAGCGGAGCCGAATTTTTATTAGCACGTACCGAAGTGGGCCCCGAACCTGCAAAAGAAGAAGTTTGGTGGGCTATGGCTCTTGAATGGGCTGATAAAAATGGTGCTGATATTGTTAACTCATCTTTAGGCTACGGAATTGATAGGCACAAGCTAAAAGATATGGACGGAAATACCTCAGTTGTTGTCAAGGCTGCAAATATCGCCTTAGAAAAAGGAATTATTGTTGTAAACGCAGCTGGCAATGAGGGAGACGATAAATCTTGGCAAAAAATAATTACCCCTGCCGATTCGGAGGCAGTTTTAACTGTCGGCGGAATCGAAAGTAAAGGAGATTTTCATATTAATTTCTCATCTTATGGTCCTAGTTATGATGGAAGAATTAAACCAAATGTTTCTGCTTTTGGACACGCTTATGCAGCAAAACCTAATGGCTACTCATACGTCTACGGAACTTCTTTTGCAAGTCCACTAGTTGCCGGATTTGTGGCTTGTGCCTGGCAAACTAAAAGAAATTTAAATGCCAATGAAATGAAAAAAGAAATAGAAAAATCAGCCGATAAATATCCATATTTTGATTATGCAAATGGCTACGGCGTGCCAATGGCTTCATATTTCTTAAAAGAGGAAAAAGCGATTAGCAAAAGTTTTGAAATTATTGAAAATGAAAAATATGTTGAAATTCATCTCCAAGACTCTAAAACAAATAAAAATACAATACGTCCATTATTTTATCATATAAGAAATAGTGAAGGCAAGATTATATTTTATGAACAACTTAGCATTAGTGGCAACAAAGATGTTATAGTGGATATTCAGAAATCTTTATTTCAAAATAAAAATGATATTTTGGCTCTTTGGTTCGAAAACTATACCGAAGAATATAGCCTTAAAAATTTTGATGAAAATATATTAGATAAAGATGAGGAATTT
>CAYRQZ010000080.1:10022-11267 GCA_964426585.1 uncultured Bacteroidales bacterium
GGCTTATTTATGGATTGCGGAATTTATGCTTCTCATATTCACAGTTCAAAATTTGGATTAAAATATAAAACTCCCGACTCAAAAGTTAAACAACTAGAAAAATATTCCATAAATGATAATCTTCAATATGGACTAGTAGCTAGACTAGGTTACGACATGTTTTCTATTTATTTTAAATATGCTCTAACAGAGCTGGCAATTGAAAATAAATATATTTTGCCAAGTATGCAATTAGGTTTAGAAATAAGTTTGCCTATAGAATAATTAAAAAATTAAATTATGAGATTTGAGCTTCGTATTTTAGGTTCGAGTTCTGCTTTGCCAAGTTCGACAAGAGTGCCGAGTGCTCAAGTAATTTTTTATAATCAAACGCCTTTTTTAATTGATTGTGCCGAAGGCACTCAAATGCAGATGAGAAAATATTCTGTCCCTTTCGGAAAACTGAAACATATTTTTATTTCTCACTTACACGGCGACCATTTTTATGGAATTTTTGGCCTTTTATCAAGTTTTAACTTACTTGGGAGGAAACAAGATTTGCATATTTACGCTCCCGAAAAACTTAAAGAAATTATTGAAAGTTTACACAAATTAAACGGCGATGAGCTGAAATACAAAGTGTTTTATCATTTTTTAAAGCCTGATACTAAGAATTTAATAATGGAAAATAAAAATTTAGAAATATATAGTTTTCCTTTAAAGCATAGTAAGCCTGTTTGGGGGTTCTTATTCTTAGAAAAGACTAAACTTAGAAATATTAAAAAAGAAGCTATTCAAAAATATGATTTAAGCATAGCAGAAATAATAAAAATAAAAAATGGACAAGATTTAATTGATGAAAATGGTAAATTAATTAAAAACTCCGAAATTACTATTGCAGCTGCTAAAACCCGTTCTTATGCTTATTGTACTGATACTCTGCCGATTAGAGATTTGAGTAAATATTTAAGCGAAGTTGATTTATTGTACCACGAAGCAACTTTTGGCTCTGATTTAAAAGATATTGCAAAAGAAACATTTCATTCTACTCCTAGCGAAGCCGGTGAAATTGCAAAACTTGTAAAAGCCAAAAAACTGCTTTTAGGGCATTTCTCTACAAGGTATAAAAGTATTGAACCTTTATTAAACCAAGCAAAAAATGTTTTTGAAAACACCATAGCCGCCGATGATGGAATGTTAATTGAGATTTAATTGTATTGTTTCTTTATACATATTTTTTATATTGGGCTTACAGCCAACATTCCC